>CAUEKL010000086.1 GCA_959018215.1 uncultured Gemmiger sp. | reverse complement strand
TCGCAAGAGTTGACGATGACATGACGCTCATCAACACTTATTCAACAACAACCGCCCCTCCCGACCCTCTTGTCACGAAGGTACTCATCACCGCTATGCCCTATACCCAGAAGTCTGCGTCCCGTTTCTTGACAATGGGGGCTGATTGTATTATCTTTAAGCCGTATACCATGGCGGAGCTGTTTGCAGCCGTGTACCGCTGCGGCGGAAATGATGATGCATGGGATACATATCGTGTGCGGGAGTATCTGCACGAACTGCTCTGCGATATGCACTATAACCGGCGCCTGGGCGGATGGAGCTACCTGGAACGCATTCTTCTGCGCACGGTGCTTGGCCCTGACGACTATATTGCCAAGGAGCTTTACCAGTATGCGGCGGACGGTCAGCATATCCGTCCCGGAACGGTGGCCTCGGCGGTACAGCGGATCAACGAATCCCTGCGCCACACCGGTCCCCAGGGATATGACCGCCTGTGCCGGGCGGTCAACAAACCGGAGGGCAGCCGGCTTTCCAACCTGGAGCTGATCCGCAGCCTGACCGAACTGATCCGCCGCGCCATGGGGCGCTGAACGGTCTGCTCCGTGGTATCCGGGCTCAGAGGAGATCTTGCGATGATTACCGAAAGACCCAAAGACCAAATTCTGCCGGAAAACGGCAATCCCCTTCGCGGCGGCCTGAAAGGTCGGCTGGCGGAGGATTTTTGTGTTTTGCAGGGTACGGTGGATGCCTTGACCCGTTATCTGGAACAGCAGGCTCCGGAACCGGTGCGCTCCACCGGACTGGACACTTTGCGGGAAATGTCCCGCCGCATCCAGCGCCTGGAACGCCTGGCGGACAACGCGGCAGATCTGGCCCTGGGGGCACAGCTGCGTCAGCTGCGCCCGGCCTTGCCGTTGGAACTGGTGGAGCATCTGCGGGCACTGTGTGCCTGCGCCGAGGAAGAACTGGCTGCCTGCGGGCATGCTGCCCGGCTGACCCTCCGGGATGAGACCTCCGGCGGGCTCTGGCTGGAAGCCGACGATGCCCTGATCAACAGCCTGCTTGCCAACCTGCTGTCCAATTCGGTGCGGGCCGGAGCGGACAGGGTGGAACTGACCTGCACGGCAGACCGGCACCTGGTGTACCGGGACAATGGCCCGGGCACCGACCCGGCGGTGCAGGCCGCGCTCACCGAAGGAACTGTGGACGCCGACCTTTTGAACAAGGGGGCTACCGGTCTTTTGCTGGTTCGGGAATATGCGGCTGCGCTGGGCTGGGAGCTGGAACCGACGGCGGATGAGAACGCCGGTTTCAGCGTCACCTTTGCGCTGCCGCAGCACTGCCCGGATCCTTCGCTGCTGGTTCTGGCCGACGATGCCAAAAGCAAGGAACACAAGCAGGCTCTTTGCCGCCATCGCCTTCGGCGGGAGTTTTCCGCCGTACTGGTTCAGGACTGACTCTGAATTCTTTCCATTCACACTGTCTGTAACGGCAGTGTGAATTTTTTATGCCATTTTCCACGGGCTTATTTACTTTGTGGGCAAACTATTGTAAAATAACTACATATGACAACATCAGGTGGTGCTTAGTATGGAGAACCGTTATAATCGTATTTTGTTGAAACTGAGCGGCGAAGCTCTGGCCGGCAGCAAGGGTGCCGGTTTTGATGAGGCGACCATTGCCTCCATCTGCGCCGGCATCAAGCAGGCCCATGACCTGGGCGTGCAGATCGGCATCGTGGTGGGCGGCGGCAACTTCTGGCGCGGCCGTTCCAGCGGCAAAATGGACCGCATGGACGCGGATAAGATCGGAATGCTGGCCACGGTCATGAACGCTCTGGCCGTCAAGGATGCCCTGCGTCAGCAGGGGGTGCCCGCGGTGGTCATGACCAGCGCCGTCATGCCCCAGGTGGCGGAAACCTTTACCAGCGACAAGGCCATTGCCGCCCTGGAAGAGGGCAAGGTCGTGGTATTCGGCGGCGGCACCGGCAACCCCATCTTCTCCACCGATACGGCTTCCGCCCTGCGTGCGCTGGAGATCGGGGCCGATGCCATGCTCAAGGCCACCATGGTGGACGGCGTCTATGATAAGGACCCCCATAAGTTTGCCGATGCGGTGCGCTATGACACCCTGACTTTTACCCGGGTGCTGGATGAGCGCCTGGCCGTGATGGATTCCACCGCCGCCAGCCTCTGCCGGGACAACGGTCTGCCCATTCTGGTATTCGATATGGGTGACGGCTCCAACATTGCCCGTGCGGTGCGCGGAGAAAAGATCGGCACCCTGGTCAGCGAATGACCGTCCGATTCCCGATTTGAGAAGAAAAACACGGCCCGCCAAGGCCGTCTGAACAAAAGGAGACACTTGTATGAGCAGCACGACCAAGATTTACGAAGAGAAAATGACCAACTGCGTCAACCACCTTTCCCGTGAGCTGGCCACCATCCGTGCAGGCCGTGCCAACCCGGCCATCCTGGACAAAGTCGCAGTGGATTATTACGGCGCCCCCACCCCGGTCAACCAGATCGCCGCCGTGGCCGTGGCCGAAGCCCGCATCCTGACCATCACCCCCTGGGACCCCAAGATGGTCAAGGAGATTTCCAAGGCCATCCAGACCAGTGATATCGGCATCAACCCCATTGACGACGGCCACACCATCCGCCTGATCTTCCCGGCTCCAACCGAGGAACGCCGCAAGCAGCTGACCAAGGATGTGCAGAAGCAGGGTGAGGAAGCCAAGGTGGCGGTGCGCAACGTCCGCCGCGACGCCATGGACAAGTTCAAGGCCATGAAGAAGGCCGGCGAGATCACCGAGGACGACCAGAAGAACCTGGAAGAAGAGGTCCAGAAGCTGACCGACAAGTTCGTCAAGAAGATCGACGAAACCTGCGCCGCCAAAAATCAGGAGATCATGGAAGTCTGATTGCTGCAGGCTTTCTTTTGCGTGTGCCGCGCCTGTGCGCGGCATACGTTATATCTGGCAAAGTCCGGCAGAGGTGTGCATATACTGAAACCATCCGGCCCGTTCCGGGGGCCGCACATCCCTGTCTCCGAAAGGAATTCCCGTCCATATGAAAACTCGAATCATAACCGCCGTCGTGGGCCTGTGCCTGCTGGCTGTGGTTCTTGCCTTCTTTGATACCATCGCTTTTGATCTGGTCCTGGCTGTGATCTGCCTCATCGGCATGCACGAAGTGTATTCCGCCATGGGCTTCGGCCGCCGTCAGTGGTACCTGTTTGCCATGGCCGTTCCGTATACACTGCTGATCATGCTGTCCAGCAGCGCGGCGGTCCGGGCGGTCATCCTGCCGGCCAGCTTTCTGGTGGTACTGTATTACAACATCTGTCTTATTGCCAAACACGGAACCCTGGATTTCGGCCGCCTGGCCGGATTCGTCTACTTCGGCGGGGTCATCCTGTTCTGCTTTTACTCCCTTATTTACCTCAAGCGGCAGCTGCCTGTCGACCAGTACGGGTACGACGCCGTTTACTTTATCCTGCTGATCCTCTGCTTCGCCTGGGGCGGGGACACTTCGGCGTATTTTGCCGGCCGTGCCTTCGGCCGCCACAAGCTGGCCCCCATTGTCAGCCCTCACAAAACGGTGGAGGGCGCCATCGGCGGGGTTATCGGCAGCATGGTGGCCGGGCTGCTGGTCACCATCCTTTACGGCATGCTTTCCGGTCGGCTGCAGATGTTCACCGTCAACATCAACCCCCACCATTACCTGATCATTCTGGGTCTGGGGGCCATTGCTTCGGTGCTGGGCATCCTGGGCGACCTGTTTGCCTCGGCGGTCAAGCGCCAGGTGGGCATCAAGGATTACGGCACCATCTTTCCCGGTCACGGCGGCATTCTGGACCGGTTCGACAGCGTGATGTTCATTGCGCCTTTCGTGTCCATTGCCGTGCGCCATTTCTTTTACCTTTCCGCTTTTTGACTGAACAGGAAGTGAATGTATGAGCAAGACCATCACCCTGCTGGGCTCCACCGGTTCCATCGGCACCCAGAGCCTGGACGTTGCCCGCATGCACGGGTATACCATTTTCGGCCTGGCGGCCCATTCCCGCATCGAAGTCCTGCAAAAGCAGATTGCCGAGTTCCATCCCCGCTATGTGGCAGTGGTGGATGAGGGAGCCTGCGACCGCCTGGCAGTGGAGCTGGCCGGTATGCCGGATGCTCCGCAGCTCCTCAAGGGAGCCGAAGGCCTGCGCACTCTGGCGGCCATGGACGGCCCCGATGTGGTGCTCAATGCCGTAGTGGGCATTGCGGGCCTGCCAGCCTCCCTGGCTGCCATCGAGAGCGGCCACGACCTGGCCCTGGCCAACAAGGAAAGCCTGGTCACCGGCGGCCATCTGGTCACCGACGCGGTGCGCCGCAAAGGGGTGCGCCTGCTGCCGGTGGACAGCGAACATTCCGCCATCTTCCAGTGCCTGCAGGACCAGCACTCGGCCAAGCGGCTGACCAAGATCCTGCTCACCGCTTCCGGCGGGCCTTTCTTCGGGATGAAGCAGGACCAGCTGGCAGGCAAAAAGAAGGAGGATGCCCTCAAGCATCCCAACTGGAATATGGGTGCCAAGATCACCATCGACTCCGCCACCCTGATGAACAAGGGTCTGGAGCTCATCGAGGCCGTCTGGCTGTTCGGATTGCCGGAGGACAAGATCCAGATCGTGGTCCAGCGGGAGAGTGTCATCCATTCGGCGGTGCAGTTTGCGGATAACTCGGTCATCGCCCAGATGGGGGTGCCGGATATGCGCATTCCCATCCAGTACGCCCTGACCTGGCCCGACCGGCTGCCCAGCCCGGTGCAGGAACTGGACTTCGCGGCCCTCAAATCCCTGAGTTTTGATGTGGCCGATGAGGAGACCTTCCGCTGCCTGGCCGCCTGCAAAAAGGCCATCCGCAAGGGCGGTCTGGCTCCCTGCGCCGCCAACGGCGCCAACGAGGAAGCCGTGCGCCTGTTCCTGCAGGACAAGATCGGCTTCCTGGATATCGGACGCCTGGTGGAAGGCGTGGTGGACAGCGAATCCTTCGGCGGGGACTACACCCTCCAGGATGTGTACGACTGTGATACCATGGCCCGGGCCTACGTCCGCGCCCATCTGTAAATACACCCGGCGGCAGGGCAGGGGTGCCCGCCGCCCGGCAAACTCAATCGAGGTGTTCAATGACGATCGTCCTTCTCACCACCATTGCGGCAATCGTGGTTTTCGGGTTGGTTGTTCTGGTGCATGAAGCCGGGCACTTTCTGGCGGCCCGGCGTGTGGGGATGTGGGTCGAGGAATTTTCCATCGGGTTCGGTCCCGCGCTGTGGTCGCGGGTGAAAAACGGTACCCGGTACAGCATCCGTCTGTTGCCTTTGGGCGGTTACAATCTTCTGCCCGGGGAAAATCCGGGGGAGGAGGGGGACAACCCGGAAACGGAAGAGGTTGACTTGTATCAACCCCATGATTCCTATGACCGCCGCCGTCCGGCTCTCCCCGCCGCCATCAAGGGCAAGTTCTTCGATGAGGCCCCGCCTGCTCACCGGTTCTTTGTAATCCTGTGCGGCGCCATGATGAACTTTGTACTGGGATACGTTTTGCTGGTGGCACTGCTTTGCGGCGAGAACGCTATCACCAGCTGCATGGTGTATGACTTTTTGGGGGATGCCCCGGCCAGCCAGGCCAGCGGCCTGCAGGCAAAGGACGAAATTCTGGCGGTGAACGGGCATACCTGCTTTGTGGCCGAGGACATCGTCTATGAGCTGCAGCGCACCCCGGACTATACCGCCTCCATGACGGTTCTGCGGGACGGGCAGATCATCACCCTGCCGGCGGTGCATTTTGACTCCGCCACCGGGGCGGACGGCACCACCACCATGGTGCTGGATTTCCAGGTGTACGGCATTGCCAAATCTCCCCGCACGGTGGCTGCCTGGGCAGGACGGTATTTCCTGTATTACGCCCGGGCCATCCTGCGCGGCTTTGTGGATATGGCCACCGGCCGGGTGGGCATCAACCAGCTGTCCGGCCCGGTGGGGGTTGTCAGTGCGGTGAGCCAGGCGGTGCGCTACGGCTGGAAGGATGTGGTCAGCCTGGCCGCGTTGATCTCGGTGAACCTGGGCATCTTCAATCTGCTGCCCATTCCCGGCCTGGACGGCTTCAAGCTGCTGTTTTTGGCGGTGGAGTGCGTCTGCGGCAAAACGGTGCCGGCGCGGGTGCAGGCGGTCCTCAACGCTGCGGGCATCGTGGCGCTGCTGGCCCTGATGGTGCTGGTCACCTTCCAGGATATTACGAAATTTATATAAGGAGTGTCTTTGTATGCGCCAGCTCAAACGAACGGTCAAGATCGGCAACGTCACCATCGGCGGCAACAATCCCATTGCGGTGCAGACTATGCTCAACGTTCCGGTGGAGGACATCGCCGGCAACGTGGCCCAGGCCCGCCGTGTGGCCGAAGCAGGCTGCCAGATCGTGCGTGTCACCGTACCCACCCCCAAGGACGCCGCGGTGGTTTCCGCTATCAAGGAGGCGGTGGACATTCCGGTGGTGGCGGATATTCACTTTGATTACAAGGCCGCGCTGGCGGCGCTGGATGCCGGTGCCGACAAGATCCGCATCAACCCCGGCAACATCGGGGACGACGACCGGGTCAAGGCGGTGGCCGATGCCTGCAACGCCAGGAATGTGCCCATCCGCATCGGCGTCAACGGCGGCAGCCTGGAAAAGCATATCCTGGCCAAGTACGGCGCCCCGGTGCCGGAAGCCATGGTGGAAAGTGCCATGTACCATGTGCAGCTGCTGGAAAAGCACGACTTCAACAACATTGTCATCTCCATCAAGTCCTCCAACGTGCCCCGGATGATGGCGGCCTACCGGATGCTCAGCGCCAAGACCGACTACCCCCTGCATGTGGGGGTGACCGAGGCCGGCGGCAACCGCATGGGCCTGATCAAGTCCGGTATGGGCATCGGCGGCCTGCTGCTGGAAGGTATCGGCGATACCCTGCGGGTGTCTTTGACCGATACCCCGGAAAATGAAGTCCTGGCCGGGTACGATATCCTGCGCGCCGTGGGCTATGCGGTGGCGGGCCCGGAGATCATCAGCTGCCCCACCTGCGGCCGCACCCAGTATCCCATGATGGACATTGCCCGTCAGGTGGAGGAACGCCTGCGGGCCGACGGCTTCAAGAAGCCTGTCAAGATCGCCATTATGGGCTGCATCGTCAACGGCCCCGGGGAAGCCTCCGACGCCGATATCGGCATCGCCGGCGGCAAGGACTGCGCCTTGCTGTTCATCCGCGGACAGAAGGTCCGGATGCTCAAGGATAACATTGTGGACCAGTTCGTGGACGAGATCTATAAACTGTAAATCCCTACGCGGAGGAAAGACCCCCATGGACCTGCTGCAATTTTTGGTTGATCTGCTGGCGGTCAGTTGTCCGCGCTTTGCCGCAGTGCTGCTGGTGTTGGCCGCAGCACTGTTTGGCTTTTGTGCCTATGTTTTCTTTGATACGGCACAATGGGTGGGCGGCATCGTCTTTCTGGTGCTGGCCGTGGCCGCGGCGGCGCTTTTTCTCTGGATGCTTCGCAGCGGGGAGTTCCGCCGTGATTCCCACGGAAAACGCCCCCGACGCTGACCGCCACCGTCTGTTGTTTCCCACAAGACCCGGAAAATAAAAAGGAGAAGCCTTGAAACCTTTTGTTACTCAGGTCTGGCCGCAGTTCACGGCCGACGCCCAGTTCAACGCCTGCTTTGCCGGCGTGGTGGTGGAAAAAGTGGAACTTTTCCGTACCTCCCGCAAGGTGGTCATCAGTCTGCGCAGTGCCGAGCCTCTGGACCGGGACCTCTGCGCCCGTCTGCTGGCCTCCCTGGAACCGGTGTTTGCCGGCTATGAACTGTCTCTGCGCAACTACTTCAATTACAATGCCATCACCCCGGATTCTGTGGCGCTGCTCATCGAGGAACTCAAGCAGCAGGGCATGCCGGTAAACGGCTTTCTGGACAAGGACCAGCCGGTGGCCTTTGAGCCGGACGGGCTGACCGTGCGGGTCAACGCGGGCCGCACCATCCTGGAAAGTGTGGAGCTGCCCCGCCACCTGGCCGAGCTGATTCAGGAGCGTACCGGGTCCCTGCCGGTGGTGCGGCTGAAGGATGTGGCCGCCCAGCTCAACGCCGAGGAACTGGAGCGCCGCGTGGCCGAAAAGACCCCCGTCGTCCAGTTCAAGGCCAAGGAGGAAGTGGCCCCCTTCACCATCGACGGCCTGGCGCTGGCCCCCAAGGCCCCCAAACTCTTCCACGGCAAACCCTTCAAGCCCGCCGACCTGCGCCCCCTCAACGATCTGGGCGACGGCGGCAAGGTTACGGTCTGGGGCGATGTTTTCGCCACCGAAGTCAAGGGCAACCGCCGCAAGATCTACTTCACCTCCATCACCGACTACAACGGTTCCATCAACCTCAAGGTGCTGGGGGACGATGGGGAAGACATGTCCAAGTGGGAGGGTCTCAAGCCCGGCACAACCCTCATCGTGCGGGGAAACTACACCTACGACAAGTACGAGCGGGATTACGTCCTGCTGCCCTATGATGTGCTGCAGGTGGAGCGGGAACCCCGCCAGGATACCGCCCCCGAAGGTCACAAGCGGGTGGAACTGCACCTGCACACCAAGTCCAGCTCCATGGACGGTTTCTGTGACCCCGGCAAGATCGTCCGTCTGGCCCACCGTATGGGCCACCGGGCCATTGCCATTACCGACCACGGCGTCTGCCAGGGCTACCCGGAAGCCATGCTGGCCGCCGACGATATCCACGGCTCCGACCCCAACTTCAAGCTGATCTACGGGTGCGAAGCCTACTTTGTGG
>CAUEKL010000085.1 GCA_959018215.1 uncultured Gemmiger sp. | reverse complement strand
GTGCCCGGATGCGCCCCAGCAGTTCCCGCTGCACGGCGGTATCGGGCAGGGTATCCTCCACATACAGCCCCAGCAGGTCATCGTAACAGACGGTGGGCCGCTGCCGGCGCAGGTCCTGCAGCCACAGATGCCGGGCAATGCCGAACAGCCAGGTCTTTTCCCCCGAACGGGCCTCAAACCTGTCGATGCTCTGCAATGCCTGCAGGAATGTCTCACTGAGCAGATCCTCCGCCCGGGCCGGGTCATGGGTCAGGCTGACCAGGTAACGGTAGACATCGTCGCGGTAGGCGTTGTACAGTTCTTCCATCATCTTCACGGCGGTGCCCTCCCTTCCCGGTCTTTGTCTATATGTCCCTTTTGGGGGCCTTGTGTTACAGCTTCCGGCAAAAAAATACCGGGCCTGCCCCGAAAGGCAGGTCCGGTGAAGCCTATGAAAAATCACTCGCCGCGCACCAGCTGGCGCAATACCGACAATAGCCCCGCTGCCACCGCCGGGCCGAAGAGAAGCAGAATCCACTGCCCGCCGTCGGGCACGAACCGCCAGTACCAGGCGGTGGGACGGTTGAGCTCCACCCCGGTCAGGCGGGTGGGCACGCCGCCCACGCTGTCCGGGTCGATGCGCAGCCCGGTGACGGTGATGCCGCCCAGATCAAACACATAGCTGCCGTCCGTATCCTGCCGGGCAAAGACTTTCTGGGTTTCCCGGTAGTCGGTCTGGCCCGGTTTGAGATAGTACAGGGTCACGCTGCCCGGAGGCAGAAGCTGCTCCACCTGCAGGCGCACCGTCTCCACGTAAGCCTCCCCTGTCCATAGGATGTGAGGGTCGTTGTCGGTGGAAAGGTACCAGTCGCCCCGGTCATCAGGGGCGGTGCTCCAGGGGTCGTCGTCATAGTTGCGGAAGCTCTCGTAGGTGAGTTCCTCCGGGGTCAGGATCTGGTGGCGCATGCTGCCGTCCGTCTTGTGGGTCAGCATGAGGGCGCTGCCCAGGATGGCCCACACCAACCACAGCATCACCCCCACCGCGTAACACAGTCCCAGCAGGCGGCGGGGCTGGAATACCAGGGTCCAGCGGTCCGGAACCGAAGTGCGTTTCATTGCATCTCCCCGCTTTCCGCCACAGCCACCGGCACGAAAGCGTGCGCGGCGTCGCGGCCCATGAATTTGTACAGGGTGGCCGGCTGTCCGGCGGTGATGCCGCCCTCAAACCGGTCGCTGAAGTCCCGTTCCAGGTAATCGTCCGCCCGGTCCAGCACCAGATAATCGCAGTTTTTCTCTTCCATATAGGCAACCAGGGAATCGGCCGAACAGACGGCTTCATGCTCGTACAGGTCCCAGTTCAGGCTTTCCACCAGGTTCATGAAGTCGGAGTCCCACCGGTTGGAGTAGTCGCCGTCCCCCCACCACACGCCGCCGTAGCCGTTGACCACCTTGGCGGTGAGTTCGTACTTGTAGTAGTACCAGCGGGTGGCGTCGTCTCCCTGGCTGATGACCAGGACCCGGTCGCCCCAGTCCAGCACCTCATTCATGACGGCGGCGCGGTCTTTCACGTCCGCCCGGGTGGAGTAGACGCTGTCCGCATTGGTCCAGAATCCGGCGGTGGGCACACCACGCCAGGCAAAAACGCCCAGCACCCCGGCCACGGCCAGCACCAGCACTCCGGTGCCCGCCCGGCGGTTCCAGGCACGGGCCGGTGCGGCACTGCTCGCCTGCCCCAGCAGGCAGAAGGCAGCCAGCACCCAGCCCTGCAGGTAGGGGGTCAGGTAGCGCTCATAATCCTTGAGGGCGCTGCCCTCGGCTTCGGAGAAATTATAGAAGTAGAGAATCAGGTGGAACACATACAGTGCCGCAAAGCAGAAGGCCATGGCCAGGAAAGACGCAATGACCCGGCGGCGGGCAGCACCTTCGGGAGCACTGATGGCCGCAGCCACGGCCAGCACCAGCACCATGGCCACCACCATCACCGGGGCGCCGATGAGGCAGACCCGGCGGGTGAAGAAGGCTTCCCCCATGGCCTGCATGATCTGGGCAAAGCGGGCTTCCCGCCCGATGCCCAGCAGCTGGCGGATGCCGCCTGCCAGCACGGCACCGTAGCCCATCTGGCTGCTGCCCACGGTGGCAGCGCCGGAATCAGGAGCCATGGCGGCGGTATAACGGCTCCAGCTGAGGAAAACCGCCAGAACCGGTACCGCCAGCACAGCGGTGCGCAGGAAACGGAACCCTACCTGACGGGGGCGGGAAACCTCCTCCTTATAAGGGGTACCGAACAGCTGATCGATGCCGATGACAAAGACGGCAATCAGGCCGTATGCCAGACCGATATCCTTGGTCATGGCCAGCATGGCCAGCGGCAGAGCGGTGGCGAAGAAGCCGCCCCGGCGTCCTCCCCCGGCATAGTACAGGCACAGGCTGCCGCCGAACAACGCCGCCATGGGCAGGTCGGCCATGGCGTTCTGATAGACGGTGCTGGCGGTACCCGCCGGGGCGGTGCTGAAGAAGAAGGGCAGTACCGCCCCCACGGTGAAGAGCAGGATCCCCTGCCCCCAGCGGGCCCGGGGCAGCACAGTGGCCGGAGCCAGGGCGGCCAGAGCCAGGATATCAATGGACCCCAGGCACTGCCATTCGGAGAACTGTCCCGGCGTGCGCTGGAACAGGTAAGACAGCAGGCTGGTGGCCGGATAGGTAAAGGAAGCGGTCAGGTTCACCGGGTCGGCTACATACAGGGCAGCACGCTCGGTGACCATCTTGGGGGCCAGGCCCCAGGCGGTGAACTCATCCCACTGGGTGAACATGGGCTGCAGGATTCCGAACAGCACCCACAAAAAGGCGGCGCCACCCAGGAACATCCAGAATCCGGCGCTGCCCATGGCATCCCGGACGGCACGGGCGCCGGCGCGCACACCGAAATAGACGCCCCCCGCCAGCAGGATGGCCAGCACGGCAAACATGCCCACATGCAGCATCCCGGGCAGCGCCGCAATATACAGCACCACCACCGCACCGCTCAGGGTGGGCAGAGGCAGCAGGGCGGCATCGTACCGGGTGCAGGCGGAAAAGCAGACACAGAACGCCCCCAGCAGCGCCAGTGCAACCAGACCGGCGAAAATGGACAGCAAGGTCATAGGGCAGATCCTTTCTTACACAAACGGCACAGGGCCTTACAGCTGGATAGTGTACAGCGGCCCCACAAAATAATGCTGGAACAGCAGCACCGCCCCCAGCAGGGCGTGGGCCCCAAACAGAGATACGGCCAGGCGTTCGGCCTTTTCCATCGAAACGGCGGGAGTCAAAGCGCGGCGCAGGGCGGGCGCCGCCAGCAGGACCAGAATCAAGATGACCGGCAGGAAATACCGGGTCTGAAGTCCCACCACCCGGACCATGGCCACGGGGGTGTAGGTGATATACATGGCGGCAATGGCCCCAAGGGCGTACACCGCCGCAAATGCGCCCAGACCGGCACGACGGCGGCGGTCCAGGGCAGGCGGCTGGGGGGCGCACAGCAAAGCGGCGGCCAGCAGCACCACCGGGCCCAGCAGGTTCAGCGCCTGGATGGGCATATCCTTCCAGCCGAACAATCCCAGCTGGCCGATGAAGAACTCATTTTCGCACAAGGTGCCCCAGAAGGTGGCCAGGCTGCGCAGGGGGTTGGCCAGCACAAAGGCCAGCTGCTCTCCCCCGTTCACTGCCTCGCCCCCCTGCCGGGCAATGACCGGGTAATGGAACCGCAGCACCCGGGCATAGGTCTCGGTGGCCCAGATCACCGCCCAGGCACCGGCCAGGCTGCCCAGGCACCAGTGCCAGCGGCGGCCTTTGGCCTGCCAGGTGCGGGCGGGCACCAGCAACAGCAGAACCACCCACAGAAGGTTCAGGTAAGGCTTGGCCACATTCACATACAGGCAGGCTGCCAGATACAACCCGGCGGTTCGGGTGGTCCATTTTTCCCGCAGCAGCAGGGCAATCATCAGATAGTAGCAGGCCAGCAGGGTGGCGTCATAGCTGAGAGATGCCCCCATGAACAGGGACAGGGGCAGCAGCATGACCCCCAGCAGGGCCGGACGGTATCGCTGCGCCTGACGCAAGGCCAGCCAGCAGATAGCCGTGTAGGCCAGCAGATTGCCCAGTCGTCCGGCGTACAGGCAGCCCAGGGCCCCCAGTCCCACCAGACGGGCCAGAGCCATACCCACGGCGCCGGGCAGGAAAGGCAGGATCAGAAAGCTCACCGGCTCATGCAGCGGTTCTGTGGCCGGGGCGTCCCGGTTGGCAAAGTAGTCGGCAAAGCTGTCGGTGATGCTCTGGATGGCGCCGTCACTGCCGACCTGCTTGAGGGCATACCCGGCGGAATCGTAAGGCTTTTCCGCCCCGGTGTCCGGGTCGGTGCCCAGTCCCACCGAAGTATGGGCATTCACCCATCCGCCGGGGAAGGCTTCCAGCAGCGCGGACACATCGTCGGGGTAGGTGCGGTCGTAGTCAAAGTCGAACCGGCCCATGGAGATGGCGTAGGTGCGCAGATAATGTTCAGATTCGTCGGGGGTCTGCAGGGGCGGATTGGCAAAGCAGAAGAGAATCCCGCACAAAAGCAGGCACAAGGCCCCTTTGGCAGGCAGGGTGCGCAGGCGTCGTACTGCAGCCACAGCCAGCACCACCAGCAGGCACAAAGCCACACAGCCCAGGGTGGGCACCAGGGGGGAGACCCGGCTGTCCAGGTAAAAGAACACCCGCCAGTAGTATGCCCACAGCACCCCCACCGCAACCGCTCCGACGGCGGCCAGGCCCCAGCGCAGTGCCGGGTGTGCGGGAAGGCGGAAAGAGATTTTCGGTTCCTTCATCAAACGGAAACTCCTACTATAGAAAATCGGGCCGGCGGAAGCTTGTACAGCGGGCCGGCAACCATGCCGTGCCCCAGGCCCCGCCGGCCCCTGTGGGCGGACAGTTACAGGATGTACTGCCCGATCTTATACGAATCCAGATGGCCGCGCAAGAACTCAATGGTCTCGGCCAGGCCCTGCTCAAAGGTATACTGGGGTGCCCAGCCGGTAAGCTGGCGCAGCTGGGTGGAATCGCCCAGCAGGCGGTTGACCTCGCTCTTTTCCGGGCGCAGGCGTTCGGCCTCACAGACGATCTTGGCGTTAGGGTTGATCTGGGCGATGAGCTCGTGAGCCAGGTCCCCGATGGAGTGCTCCACCCCGGTGGCGATGTTCAGTTCCCGGCCGATGGCAGCGTCGCAGTCTGCAATGGCCATGAAGCCGGCAGCGGTGTCCTTGACATAGTTGAAGTCCCGGGTGGGGGTCAGGTTGCCCAGGCGGATCTCGGTCTGACCGGCCAGCAGCTGGGTGATGATGGTGGGGATGATGGCGCGGCCGGACTGACGGGGGCCGTAGGTGTTGAAGGGACGCACGATGGACACCGGCAGGTTGAAGCTGCGGTAGAAGCTTTCGGCCAGGCGGTCGGCGCCGATCTTGGTGGCAGAGTAGGGGCTCTGGCCCTGGAAGGGATGCTTTTCGTCAATGGGCACGTACTGGGCGGTGCCGTAGACCTCACTGGTGGAGGTGACCATGATCCGGGCGGTATCCAGCTCCCGGGCGGCGTTGAGCACGTTCAGGGTGCCCTTGATGTTGGTGTCCACATAGCTGTCCGGGCTGTGGTAGGAGAAGGGGATGGCGATGAGGGCGGCCAGGTGGAACACCCGCTCCTGCCCGCGCATGGCGGTGCGTACACCGTTGGGGTCACGGATGTCCCCCATGAAGATATCCATCTCGTTTTTGATCTCCGGCGGCAGGGTATCGATCCAGCCCAGGCTGCCGAAAGAGTTGTACAGGCAGAAGGCACGGACTTTCTCCCCGCGCTTGACCAGTTCTTCGGCCAGATGGCTGCCGATAAAACCGTCGGCACCGGTGACAAGAACAGTATGAGACATAGAACAGTTCTCCTTTATCAACATTTGTAAAAGGGCACGGACGACAGGCGCCCGGCACAGGTATTCCAATATATTACAAAATAGTATACCCGATTGAGCGCCCGATTTCAACCTTGCCGCCGCAAATTGCCCCTGACTTGACAGTGGTTGGTATTTGCGATATAGTTAATCATTATAATTTGTTTGTGCAGAGGCCACCGGGCCCTGTTTTCTGAAACGGAAAGGAACTTCATTTTCTATGAGCGCCGACGGTGACGGTAATCCGCGACGAAAACTGAATCAGAAAGAATAACAAAGGCAAAGCCTGTGCCATTCCGGCACCGGGCTCTGCCTTTTTTTGCTGCACAAACTATCTTGACATCTCAAACGTTTTACTTGAAGGAGTGTTTTTTCCGTGGAAAATCTTCCCGCCCAGATACTTTTGCAGGTTGTGTTCATCCTGCTCAATGCCTTTTTTGCCGGGTCTGAGATCGCATTTCTCTCCCTGTCCCCCATCAAACTGTCCAAGCAGGCGGAGGACGGCAACAAGACGGCGGCCGCTTTGCTCAAAGCGGTGGAAAATCCCAACAGCTTTCTTTCGGGCATCCAGGTGGCCATCACCCTGTCCGGCTTTATGTCCGCCGCCTTCGGCACCGAAAACTTTTCCGGCTATCTGGACAATTTTATGCTGAACACCCTGGCCCTGCCTTTGCCGGCGGGGGTAGTGTCGGTCATTTCCACCGTGCTGGTGACCATCATCATCTCCTTCTTCTCCATCGCCTTCGGCGAGATGGTGCCCAAGCGGGTGGCCATGCAGAAGCCCATGCTCTTCGCGGTGCCGGCCATCAAGGTGCTGCGGGTGGTCAGCGTGGTGTTTGCCCCCATGACCGCTTTGCTGGACCTGTGCACCAATGGGTCCCTGCGGCTGCTGGGCATGAAGACCGAGGCCGAGGACGGCGTGGCCAGCGAGGAGGACCTGCGCCTGATGGTGGAATCCAGCGGCGAGCAGGGCACCATCGGCCAGGACGAACAGGAATGGATCGAAAACGTCTTTGACTTCGGCGACACCACCGCCAGCAACGCCATGACCCCCGAACCGGATGTGACCGCCTTCTCTCTGGAGGACAGCAACCAGGAGATCATGGAGACCATCCGCCGCACCGGTCTGAGCCGGTACCCGGTATATGAGGAGGATATCAACGACATCTGCGGCATTCTGAATGCCCGGGATTTCCTGCTGAATCTGCAGGAGGAAGAACCCCGTCCCCTGAAGGACCTGCTGCGCCCGGCCTACTTTGTGCCGGAAAGCGTACACGCCGACCAGCTGTTCAAGGACATGCAGTCCCAGAAACAGCATCTGGCCGTGGTGGTGGATGAATACGGCGGCACCGCCGGTATCATCACCATCGAAGACCTGCTGGAAGAGATCGTGGGCGATATCTTTGACGAGTTCGATCCCGCCGACCCCCAGGAGCTGACCCAGGTGGGCGAAGGCATCTGGCGGGTAGCCGGGTCCATGCGGGCCGAGGACTTTGCGGAGGAGCTGGACTTTTCCCTGCCGGAGGACCGGGATTACGACACGGTGGCCGGCATGATCCTGAGCGGCCTGCCCAGTATCCCGGAAGACGGTGCCACCCCCACTGTAAAGGTGTGCGGGCTGCAGTTTGATGTGCAGACCATTGAGGACCGGAAGATCCTGTGGGCCATTGTGCGCAAAATTGCACCGGAGTCCCCCGACCTTGCCGAAGAGGAGTCCAAACGTCCCCGCCGCAGACGGGAAAACCGCAGTGAAGAAAAGAATCCCGGAGACGAACAAGACAAATAAATAAAGAGCAAAACCGCCCGGCAGCCTGTGGTTGCCGGGCGGTCCTTTTGGATGCGGTTTTCAGCGCTTGATGTCGTAGTTCATGTTCATCAGGTTGCGGATGCTCTTGGCGTCGTCGGTGATGTTGGCGTCGCCGTGAATGGTGTGCTTGATGGCACTGGAGGCCACCGCAAAGTTGATCATGTCCATGGGACGGTAGTTGTGCATCATGGCGTAGATCAGGCCGCTGGCGAAGGCGTCGCCGCCGCCCACGCGGTCCAGGATGTTGAAGGTGAAGAGCTTGCTTTCAAAGGTATGGCCTTCGTACCACATGAAGGCTTTCAGGCTGTTTTCGGAACCGGAATGGGCGTAGCGCACATGGCGGGCCAGGCACTTGATGTTGGGATACCGGTCGATGAAATGCTGGAACACCTCGTCCTGCTGCTCATAGCTGGGCTGCAGGGGCACGCCGTCCTTCCAGTCGCCCTTGGAGTGGTCCTCCTCATCCTTCCACAGATGATAGGGTTCAATGCCGAAGAGCACATCCACATAGGGCAGGCACTTGGTGCAATAGTCCCGGGCCTGCTCCCAGGTCCACAGGGTGCTGCGGAAGTTGCCGTCAAAGCTGACGGTCAGGCCCTTTTTCTTGGCGGCTTCCAGGCAGCGCAGCACAAAGTAGGCGCAGCTGTCGCACAGGGCGGGGGTGATGCCGGACAGGTGCAGCCAGTCATAGCCGTCCAGCAGTTTATCCACATCCACCTTGCTCAGGTCGTACTCGGTGAATGCGCTGTGCTTGCGGTCGTAAGTAACCTTGCTGGGACGGATGCCGTAGCCGGTCTCCAGATAATAGGTGCCCAGGCGATGGGTGGGGGTTTCCTCCGGGGTGGAAAGGATCATGGGGGTGCAGTGCACATCGTTGGAGCGCAGCCAGCGTACCGCGCTCTTGCCCAGAGAGTTGTTGGGCACCACGCTGAAGAAGGTGCTGTCCACCCCCAGGTTGGCAAGCGCCAGGGCGATGTTGGCCTCGCTGCCGCCGTAGCTGGCCTCGAAGCTGGTGGCCATGCGGATTTTTTCGTAGTTGGGCGGGGTCAGGCGGAGCATGACCTCGCCGATGGTAATGAACTTGGCCGGACTT
>CAUEKL010000084.1 GCA_959018215.1 uncultured Gemmiger sp. | reverse complement strand
GAGGAGAAGAACACATGAAAAAGTTTGTTTTAGCTTTGCTTGCAACTAAATTGTAACCTTTTTGCAATCAGTTGTCAATGGCCATTTGTTAAAGTTTTGTAACTATTTTCATCCTTTTGTTACCATTCCGGTTTTCTCCTCCGCAGTCCGGGATCAGGTGCGCGGCGTCAGGGCAATGGTGGCTTCAAAGCTGGATTTTCCGTCCGGCAGGATACCGGCAAAATACCATTCTCCGCTATCCAGTTGATGACGATACAGCGTGAAAGACCCGCCACGAGGTACTTCCTTGTGGTAGTAGATGATCACATCCTGCACAAAGTTGGATTCCAGCAGGTCCATGGGCAGGGCGTCACAGATCACATCCACATACCGGGCATTGTTCATGTGGCCGTTCATATCACACTGGCTGTAGGCGGCAGTATGGATGCCCACCGCTTCACAATCAGCCAGCGGCGCCTTGTGCATCTTCATGGGCAGTTCTTCCGGCACCTCCACGGCCCAGTGGGCGGTGGTGAACTCCTCGGGATGCTTGCGCAGGATCATCCGGCGGTCGGTATCAATGACCACCCAGCGGCTGTCCACCAGGGCCACCTGGTTGCCGTCGGCATCCAGCACCTGGGTGATGCGCTTGTTCACCGCCCGCTTCATGGCCTCCGGTTTGGTGATGAGGGTCAGGTGCTCATCCACATGGGGTACCCGGTCAAAATGCAGCGCCTGCTTGGCCAGCACATAGGCCGTGTGGGTCTTGGCGTAGACCTCATCGGTCAGGCCCAGGGCAATGGCATGCTCCCCGGCAATCTGCTGGGCATAGCGCAGCACCGACGCCGGCTGCACATAGCCGAAGCAGTCCCCGTCGTGACGGTACACCTGAAAAGGTTCGGTATATTCGGTCATGTCCTGCGACATGGGTGACATCTCCTTTTTTATTGATTTGTTTATTATAGCACGGTGGCGGGCCTGGCGCCAGCGGCAGCGGGACAAAAGAGCTTCTTTGCCCAAAAAGCGCCCTTCCCAGAAGCCGGAAAGGGCGTTTTGCAATCAGTAATTGTCCCGCATCTTCTTGCGCAGCTTGCGCCAGATGTTGAAGCCGGACAGGGCCACAGCGCCCAGCAGGAAGATGACCACCATCCAGCTGCCGCCGCTCTCGTCGTAACTCTTCATCTGGCTCCACTGGCTGTCCATCTCGGCGTTGACATCATCGGGCAAGGTGACAAAGACCTCCGCCTTGGACATGACATCCTCCCCGGGATAGGCAATGGGGCTGTACTTCAGCTCATCATCCAGCAGCTCCCACACGGCAGTGATGGGGGTGGAGTAGCCGATATAATCGCAGTTGGCATAGCCCACCGAGGTTTCGCACATATAGTTGATGAACATCTCGGCGGCTTCCTTGTTCTTGCTGGTGGCCGGGATGCACATGCTGTCCACGAAGAAGTTGACGCCTTCCTCCGGATGGACAAAGGCCAGGTCCGGGTTATCCTCGATCATGGTCAGGGCATCGCCCGCATAGTACGGGGCCATGGCGGCTTCCCCGCCTTCCATCTTATCGAAGATCTCGTCCATGACATAGGCCTGGACGATGGATTTCTGGTCCTGCAGGTCCTTCATGACCTGGTCCACCTCCTCCACCGAGGAGGGGTTCAGGGAAAGCCCTGCCCGCTTGGCAGCAATGGCGTAGGCATCCCGGGAGTTGTTGAACATGAGGACGTTGCCGGCATACTGTACATCCCACAAAGCCGACCAGCTGGTGGGGGCCTCGTCCACCATGGTGGTGTTGTAGATCAGGCCGGTGGTGCCCCACATATACGGCACGCTGTATGCATTGTCCGGGTCGAAGTCCCAGCCCAGGTATTCTTCCCCGATGGCGGAGATATTGGGGATGTTGTTATAGTCCAGAGGAGCCAGCATCCCCTCCTGAATGAGCTTGCCCACCATGTAGTCGGAGGGGAAGATTACGTCGTAGCTGGCGCCGCCGGATTTCATCTTGGCGTACAGGCTCTCGTTGGAGTCGAAGGTGGTGTAGTTGACCTTGATGCCGGTAAGTTCCTCAAAGGCAGAGACCACATCCACGCTGTCGTCCGAACCGTCGGAGATATACAGACCCCAGTTGTAGACGTTCAGGGTAATGTTGTCGTTGGCAAAGCGGGTCCAGTCATAGTCCCCGGACACCGAAATATCCTCGTTGACTGCGATCTCCTCCGCCGCAAAGGCGGGCATAGCGCCGACAGGCAGCAGCAGAAAAGCTGCCCCCAGGGCGCAAACACGTTTCAGTTTCATAGTTCCCCTCCCTTACGCTTCGGCCGCGCCTTTGCGGATGGCCACCTGATTGCGGCGATAGGCGCGGGAATCCATATGGTTGGAGATGAGGATGATGGCCAGAATCACCAGGAAGATGATGGCCGACAGGGCATTGATCTCGGGGCTGACCTTCTTGCGGGTCATGCTGTAAATGGCGATGGGCAGGGTCTGCATGGTGCCGCAGTTGAAATAGGAGATCATGAAGTCGTCGATGGAGTAGGTCAGGCAGATCAAAAACGCCGACAGAATCGCCGGGGTCAGCTGGGGCAGAATGACCTTGAAGAAGGCCTGCCGCGGGGTGCAGCCCAGGTCCAGGGCCGCGTTATACAGGCTGGGGTCCAGCTGGCGCAGCTTGGGCCCCACATTGAAGATGACGTAGGGCACATTGAAGGTGATATGGGCGATGAGCAGGGTGAACCAGCCGAAGATGCCGCCCTCTCCCCCGATGCCCGCCTTCTGCAGCAGCACGAAGAGCAGCATCAGGGAGACACCGGTGATGATCTCCGGGTTGACCACCGGCACATAGCTGATGTTGTTAACGATCAGCTGGGTACGGCGGGACATGGAATTGATGCCGATGGTGGCGAGGGTGCCCAGCACGGTGGCCAGCACCGAGGACACCAGCGCCAGCACCAGGGACAGCCCCAGAGCCGAAAGGATCATCTCGTTATGGAAAAGGCTGCGGTACCAGTCCAGCGTAAAGCCGGAGAAAACGGTGCGGCTTTTGTTTTCATTGAAGCTGTAGGCGATGAGCACCGCGATGGGCAGGTACATGAAACCGAAGATCAGCACGATATACGCGCGCTGGAGCAGGCGTTTGTTTTGTGTTTTCATTACATGACCCCCTCCATTTCCTCTTCGTCAAAGCTGGAAGTAAAGCTCATGCACAGCAGCACGATGACCATCAGGGCCAGACTCATGGCGGAACCCAGGTTCAGGTTGTAGGAGTTGCCCAGGAACTGCAGTTCGATCAAATCGCCGATGAGCAGGTTGGAACCGCCGCCCAGCATGCGGCTGATAATAAAGGTGGAAACCGCCGGCACAAACACCATGGTAATGCCGGTGGCAATGCCCGGCCGGGACAGCGGGATCAGCACCCGGAGCAACGTCTGGAAGGTGTTGCACCCCAGGTCCTGGGCCGCCTCAATGATGGAATTGTCGATCTTGGTCATGGCGGTGTACAGGGGCAGAATCATATAGGGCAGATAGTTGTACACCATGCCCAGCACCACCGCGCCAGAGGTGTTGATCATGTTCAAAGGTCCCAGACCGACAAGGCCCAGCAGTTTGTTGATCAGACCGTTTTTCTCCAGCAGGGTCATCCAGGCATAGGTGCGCAGCAAAAAGTTCATCCACATGGGCAGCATGACCAGCATGAGCATGATGTGCTGTTTGTTGGCCCGCAGGCGGGACAGGAAATATCCCACCGGGAAGGCCAGAACCAGGCAGATGATGGTGGCTTCGGCCGCCAGCAGCAGACTGCGGGCAAAGACCGAGGAATAGCGGCCGATCTCCGAAAGATTCTGCAGGGTGAACGCCCCGTCGGAATTGGTCAGGGCGTACCAGATGACGATGAACAGCGGCACGACGATGAAGATGGCCATCCACACCAGATACGGCGCCGCCGCCCAGCGGGAAGCTTTGGAACGAAGCATGCGGCGTCACACCCCTTCCCGCGCCATGATGTGAATCTCGTCCGGGCCGATGTTCATGCCGATGATCTCGCCGGGCTGGCTGGCCTGGGTGGAATGAATGAGCCACTCCTTGCCTTCCACATCCACATGCATCTCGAAGTGCACGCCCTTGAAGATGACTTCCTTCACCAGACCGGTGAGCATACCGGTGGACGGGGGCACAATGGCCACGTCCTCGGGCCGGACCACCACCTGGACCGGCTCGTTGACCCCGAAGCCCCGGTCCACGCAGGAGAAGTCGTGGCCGCAGAAGCTGACCAGGAAGTCCTTGAGCATGATGCCTTCCACAATGTTGGAATCCCCGATGAAGTTGGCAATGAAGGCGTTCTGAGGCTCGTTGTAGATATCCTGCGGGCTGCCGATCTGCTGGATGTTGCCCTTGTTCATGACCACCACCGTGTCGGACATGGTCAGGGCTTCCTCCTGGTCGTGGGTGACATACACGAAGGTGATGTTCAGCTCCCGCTGCAGGCGCTTGAGCTCCAGCTGCATCTCCTTGCGCAGCTTCAGGTCCAAGGCGCCCAGGGGCTCGTCCAGCAGCAGGACCCGGGGCTGGTTGACCAGGCTGCGGGCAATGGCCACGCGCTGCTGCTGGCCGCCGGACAGCTGGTGGATGCTGCGGCGCTCAAAGCCTTTCAGGCCCACGATCTCCAGCATTTCCAGCACCTTGGGGCGTAGCTGTTCTTCCGGCATCTTTTTCAGACGCAGGCCGAAAGCCACGTTCTCAAACACATTGAGGTGCGGGAACAGGGCATATTTCTGGAACACGGTGTTCACCTGGCGCTTGTACGGCGGCAGGTTGGTGATGTCCTTGCCATCAAAAAGAACATTGCCGGACTGCGGGGTGATGAACCCGGCGATCACGCGCAGAGTGGTCGTTTTGCCGCAGCCGGAAGGGCCGAGGAAGGTGACAAACTCTTTGTCGTGGATGTCGAGCGAAAGGCCGTTCAGGACCTTTTCCCCATCAAAGTCAACAACAATGTTCTTGAGCGATACGATCAGCGAATCATTCATTTATACTGCATCCCCCTTTGCGGAATCTGTGCCGGCGGTCCCGGCTCCATGCGGGTACCTGACGGTCAGCGCCCATGATGCCACCCCGCAAAAGGTTTGTTACACCGTCGGTTCGGTTGGGTTCGGACCGCGGCTGCAGTGGCACATACAACGCTTGTTTTGTGTTCAATAGATGCAAAACACAAGTTTCATTATACCGTGTTCCCGGGGGCTGTCAATCAATTTTTGTATAAATATAGGGAAAAAGCGCGCAAAGTGACAGATCGGGGCAAAGTGTTCAGTGTCGTGCTCCACCCAAAAGCAGCCCGCGCCGGGTCGGCACGGGCTGTTGTTACCCTTTCGGTTGGGCAGGCGGCAGATGCAGCCGGATGTGCAGGGTTGCCCCTTCCAGTTCCGCATCCACCCGGCCGCCCATGGCCTCGGTGAGCTGACGCACAATGGAAAGGCCCAGCCCCGCCCCGCCGTGACCGCTGCGCCGGGCAGTATCCGCCCGCCAGAATCGGTCGAAGAGATGCTCCGGGGCGATGGCGTTCGGGTCCGCCACCGGGTTGGAAAAGACGAGTCCGTCCGGCGCCTGGGTGATGGTCAAACTGCCCGCCGCATGGTGGATGCCGTTGGTCACCAGATTGCGCAGCACCCGCCCCAGCGCCTCCGGGTCCGCCAGGACGGCGGCGGTTTTATCGGAAAAATCCAGGTGCGGTTCCAGACCGGCGGCTTCCAGCTGAGGGAACAGCGCGGCCAGGGCTTCACACACCGCCGGCCACAAGCCTACCGGGCGCAGGTTCATAGACATAGTTTCCCCCGCCTGCAGGCGGGTATACAGGAACATCTCATCCAGCAGCCCTTCCAGGTCCTGCAGACGGTGTGTCACCGTATCCAACCGTCGGATGCGGGCGTCCGGGTCGGCCTCGGTGCGCAGCAGTTCCAGGTGTCCGCAGGCCGCCGCCAACGGTGTACGGATATCATGGCTGAGGGCCGCCATGGTGTTCTGCAGTTCCCTGCCTGATTTGTTTGCTTCCAACGCCTGCTGCCGGGCCCCGTCCAGCCGACCGTTGATGGCCTGGGCCGCCCGAACCACCGGACGCAGCCGCACCGACACCGGCAGGCGGGTGTTGGAATCCGGCGGGGTGGTTTCCAGCCAGGAAGCCCAGGCGGAATATTGCCTGAGCAGGCGCAGCACCAGCACAGCCAGCACCGCAACCACACCACCGAGGGCAAGCACAGCAAAGAGCATGGGAACACCTTTTCTCCATCAGAAATCTTTGTCAGGCCTGGTCCCTCCTGGTCAGGGACAGATGGGTGAGAAGGCCATACATCACCACCCAAACCAGACATACTACCGCGATATGCAGGTACTGCACCGGCCGGAAGTCCATGGTAATCATCTGACTGCATCCAAAGATGGTGAACCGGCTCAGGTCCGGCAGGTGCAGCAGGCGGCAGACCGCCCCCAGGGACACCGCAGGCAGCCCCATGCCCACAAGCAAGGCAAACAGGACCATCCAGCCTTCCCGGCGGAGCAGCGTGGACAGGAAAAAGGCACACATAGAAATGGCCCAGCCCACCAAGCAGGCCGCCAGATACATCTGCAGCCAGTCCAGCCAGCTGCCTCCCACAGCGGAGAAAACCAATACTGGGCTCAGGGCCAACGGCACCAGCAGATAGGCCGCCATGAGCACCCCGTTATAGAGCAGCAGGCACAGGGACCTTCCCACCACGTAGGGCCAGCGGCATCCCAGTACGGGAAGAATCATCTTGACGGCGCCGCCCGTATAGTCTTCCGCACAAGAAACGCCGGTGAACACGGCAACCAGGGAGATCCAGAATCCACCTTCAAAGAGCATCTGGTGCATGAACTGCTGCAGAGTATAACCCGCAAGCACCGCCCCATCGGCTATGTCCTCGGCCGTGATCTCCGCCCCCTGGGCCTGCATGGCATCGACAGCTTCCGGGTCTGAAAGCAGGGTGACAAACACATAAGCCAAAGCGATCATTCCCAGCCCCAACAGCAGTCCGGTCAACAGGTATTTTTGCCGCCGCAGCCGATACCAATCGGTACGAAACATCTCAAACATGGTCCTCCACCCCCATCATCTGCAAAAAGTAATCTTCCAGTTCCTGGTGATGGGTCCCGATGCCCTGCACCGGCACACCCGACCCCATGAGCATCTCATTGACTCGCCCCGGTTCGGCCGCATCGTAAATGTGCAGCTCTCCTTCCGGGTATACGGTGTAATCGTGCAAGCCCAGCTTTTCTTCCAGCAGCGCCGCCGCCCGATGGGGGTCTGCAGTCTGTACGGCGATGTAATCCCGGCACCGGGCGGAAAGGTCCGCCGCCGTGATCTGCTGGACCATGCGGCCGTTGCGGATGATGCCGTAGCAGGTGGCGAATTTTTCCAGTTCCCCCAGAATGTGACTGCTGACCACAATGGTCACCCCCCGTTCGGCCTGCAGCTGCTGCAACAGCAGCCGGACATCCCGGATACCCTCCGGGTCCAGACCGTTGGTGGGTTCATCCAGAAGCAGCAGGTCCGGGTCGCCCAGCAAGGCCAGCGCCAGTCCCAGGCGACGGCGCTGGCCCATGGAAAAGCGCTTGGCTGCCTTGTTGCCCATCTTGTCCAGGCCGGTCTGGTGCAGTACCCGTTCCACAGCGCTCTTCTCATCGGCCAGGCCCAGAAGCCTGGCTTTCAGAAAGCAGTTATCCCGGGCTGACAATGACCCATACAGGCCCGCATCCTCGATAAGAATGCCCATCCGGCGGGCAGCCGCTCCGGTTTCCAGCGGCCGGCCGAAGAGCTCGATCTGCCCGGCGCTGGGGCGGGCCAGCCCGGCCAGCAATTTGAAGGTGGTGGATTTTCCGGCGCCATTAGTACCGATGAATCCATAAATCTCCCCTTTTGGCACCTGCATGTCCAGGTGATCCACGGCCGTTTTGCCGCGGTACTGTTTGCAGAGCTCCAGGGTGCGCACGGCGATTTGCATCTGATCCTCTCCTTTATCTGGTATGGTTTCATTCTAAAGGGCAAAGACCAAACAATCGCAAAGGAAATATAAAGAAAAGATAAAGTTTGGCGGCCTTATTCCAGACGGAACCCGATGCCCCATACCGTCTTGATATAGGTATCAGTCCCGGTGGGGCGCAGTTTGGCCCGGATATTGGAAATGTGCACGTTGATGGTCTTGTCTTCCACGGCCGCCTGTTCCTGCCAGACAGCTTCGTAAATTTCCTGCCGGGTAAACACTTTTTTGGGGCGGGCCGCCAGCAAAGCCACGATCTCGTATTCATGCAGGGTCAGGGGTACCGGCGCACCGTTTACGGTCAGGGTACGGGATTCCGGGTCAATCTGCCATTCCTTATACTGCAAAGCAGGTTCTTTGCCAGCCGTCGCTCCGGCATGACGCAGCTGAACCCCCACCCGCAACCACAGTTCCTGCAAGGCAAAAGGTTTGGTGAGGTAGTCGTCGGCACCCAGTTCCAGCAGTTCCACCTTGTCCTGCAAAGCGGTGCGGGCGGACAGTACAATGACCGGCACGCTGCTGTGGGCATGGCCCCGGATCTCCGCCAGCAGCTGCTGCCCGGTCAGCCCCGGAAGCATCAGGTCGGCAATGATCAGGTCCACCCCGCCCTGCTGCCAGTAAAGCCGCCCCTCGGTGCCGGAAAAAGCCTGGGTACAGCGGCAGCCCCGGGCGGTAAGGTAGTCCGCCACGGCGTTGTTGATATCGGTATCATCCTCAATAATCAGGATATGCGGCACGGTGTATTCCCCCTTGTGTGCGGCAGTTCTGTTGCTATCATACCGCAAAAATCTTTTTCTGCAAAGAGGGGTTGACAAGCGGCACAGATTGTGTATTATTGTATTAGATGGTTAATACAATAATACACAGG
>CAUEKL010000083.1 GCA_959018215.1 uncultured Gemmiger sp. | reverse complement strand
TGGTGACCTTGGTCTTGGGGTTGGTGAAGTTCTTGGTCTGGCGCTCACGCATCTCAAAGCGGCCAAAGCCGGCGATGGTGACCTTTTCCCCATCCCGGAGGACATCCCCGATGGTACCGAAAATACCATCCATGACCTTTTCGACCTGGGCGGCGCTCAGACCGGAATCGTTGGCGACTTTGGTAATCAACTGCGATCTTGTCATTTGCTTTTATCTCCTGTTTCATCGGGCCGCCTGCGGGCTTTCCCTGCCCCGCAACGGGCTTCCGTTTAGATTGTCGCTACCAATTATATGAAAAATATGGCGCAGAATCAAGGGATTTTGCAAAAAACGGCAGGCGGCAAACAAAAATTGTCAATTGTGATAAAAAGCACGGACAAGGGCGCGTCAAACTTTGGCGGATTGAGAAAAATGTGTTTTATTTTACCGTCGGGTCACGATGCAGGGTAGCGATATCCACCAGTTCCATCTTGCTGATGTCGTGGTCGCCGCGCAGGGCGTCCACCAGCACCCGGGCGGTGTCCAGGGCGGTGATGCAGGGGATGGAAAGCTCGGTGGCCTTACGGCGGAACTTGACCGAATCCCGGTGGGGGTCACGGCCGTGGGGGCTGGTGGAGATGATGTAATCCACCAGGCCGCTTTCCAGCAGGTCGATGGCGTTGGGACGTTCCCCGCTGACCTGGCGCACCACGCTGCAGGGGATCATCTGGCTGTTCAGGTACCGGGCGGTACCGGCGGTGCCGTAGATCTTGTAGCCGTAGTCATGCAGTTTCCAGGCCAGTTCGGCGGCTTCCTTCTTGTCCGCATCCTTCACCGAGATGATGACGCAGGAGCCGGGGCCGGGGGTCTTGAACTGGTAACCGGCACCCACCAGGCCCTTCATCATGGCCTCGTGGAAGGTGGGGGCAATGCCCAGCACCTCGCCGGTGGACTTCATCTCGGGGCCCAGCATGGTGTCCACACCATGCAGCTTCAGGAAGCTGTACACCGGAACCTTGACGGCGTAGTAAGGGCTCTTGCCGCCCCGCCACAGACCGGTGCCGTAGCCCATATCCTTGAGCTTTTCGCCCAGGGTGCAGCGCACGGCCAGGTCCACCATGGGCACGCCGGTGACATTGCTGATATAGGGCACGGGACGGGAGGAACGGGGATTGACCTCAATGACATAAACCTTGCCGTCCTGCACCGCGTACTGCACGTTGACCAGGCCCACGACCTTCAGTTCCCGGGCAAAGCGGCCGGTGTAATCCACCAGGGTGTCGATGACGCTCTGGGGGAAGTCGTAGGGCGGATAGACACAGATGGAGTCGCCGGAGTGCACGCCGGTACGCTCGATCTGCTCCATAATGCCGGGAACCAGGTAGTCTTCGCCGTCACAGATGGCGTCCACTTCACATTCGGTGCCGTAGATGTACTTGTCCATCAGCACCGGGTGGGACATATCCACATGGGCGGTGATGACGCCCATATACTCCACCACATCGGCGGAGTTGTAGGCCACGATCATGTTCTGGCCGCCCAGCACGTAGGACGGACGCATGAGAACGGGATAGCCCACTTCCTCGGCGGCCTTGAGGGCTTCGTCCAGGGTAAAGACGGTGCGGCCCTCGGGACGGGGGATGCCGCAGCGCTCCAGCAGCTCGTCGAAGCGTTCCCGGTCCTCGGCCTCGTCGATGGCGTCGGCGGGGGTGCCCAGGATGGGCAGGCCCACTTCATCCATATGCTTGGCCAGCTTGATGGCGGTCTGGCCGCCGAACTGCACCAGGCAGGCGTCGGGCTTTTCGGTGGCGATGACGTTGTCCACGCTTTCGGGATTCAGGGGATCGAAGTACAGGCGGTCGCCGGTATCGAAGTCGGTGGAGACGGTCTCGGGGTTGTTGTTGATGAGGATGGCCTCGCAGCCGTGCTTTTTCAGCGTCCAGACGGCGTGCACCGAGCAGTAGTCGAACTCGATGCCCTGGCCGATGCGGATGGGGCCGGAACCGAAGACCAGCACCTTCTTGCGGGACTTGTCGCTGTGGTCGGCGATGAAGCCGGCGGCTTCGTTGTCCTCGTCGTAGGTGGAGTAGAAGTAGGGGGTGCGGGCGGCGAATTCCGCAGCGCAGGTATCCACCATCTTGAACCCGGCATGCAGGTCCTTGACCGGCAGCTCGGAGGCGCCGGACAGGCGCAGGATGGTCTTGTCCAGGAAGCCGTACTTCTTGGCTTCCAGATACTTTTCACGGGTGAGCTCGCCCTGCTTCAGACCCATTTCCAGGTTGGCCAGATGCTGCATCTTGTCCAGGAACCACCAGTCAATCTTGGTGATGTCGTAGATGACCTTGTGGTCCACGCCCCGCTTGAGGGCCTCATAGACGCAGAAGGCGCGCTCGGAGTCCTGCACATGCAGGTGCTCGATGATCTCCTCGGTGGAGAGCTTCTCAAAATCGGGCAGGGTCAGGGTGTCCAGGCCCAGCTCGATGGAGGAGACCGCCTTCATCATGGCATGCTCGAAGTTGTTGCCGATGGCCATGACCTCGCCGGTGGCCATCATCTGGGTGCCCAGGGACTTGTCCGCGTAGACGAACTTGTCAAAGGGCCACTTGGGGTACTTGACGACGACGTAGTCCAGGGCGGGCTCAAAGCAGGCGCAGGTCTCGCCGGTGACGTCGTTGGTGATCTCGTCCAGGGTGTAGCCCAGGGCGATCTTGGTGGCCACCTTGGCGATGGGATAGCCGGTGGCCTTGGAGGCCAGGGCGGAGGAACGGGACACACGGGGGTTGACCTCGATGACCGCGTACTCGAAGCTGTCCGGCTTGAGGGCAAACTGGCAGTTGCAGCCGCCCTCGATGCCCAGCTCGGTGATGATGTCCAGCGCGGCGGTGCGGAGCATCTGGTACTCTTTATCGGACAGGGTCTGGCTGGGCGCGACGACGATGGAGTCGCCGGTGTGCACGCCCACGGGGTCCAGGTTCTCCATGTTGCAGACGGTGATCACGTTGCCCTTGGAGTCACGCATGACCTCGTATTCGATTTCCTTCCAGCCGGCAATACACTTTTCCACCAGGATCTGGGTGATGGGAGACAGACGCAGGCCGTTGGTGGCGATCTCCCGCAGCTTTTCCTCATCCTCGCAGATGCCGCCGCCGGTGCCGCCCATGGTGAAGGCGGGACGGACGATGACCGGGTAGCCGATGGTGGCGGCGTACTCTACCGCGTCCTCCAGCTCTTCCACCACCTTGGAGGGCACGATGGGCTGGTGCAGCTTCTCCATGGTATCCTTGAAGAGCTGACGGTCCTCGGCGCGGTCGATGGTGTCGGGGCGGCAGGCCAGCAGCCGCACACCGGAACGATCCAGAAAGCCGCTGCGGGCCAGTTCCATGGACAGGTTCAGGCCCATCTGGCCGCCCAGGTTGGGCAGGATGGCGTCGGGCTTTTCCTTTTCGATGATGCGCTCCACCACCTCGGCGGTGAGGGGCTCAATATACACATGGTCGGCAATGTCTGGGTCGGTCATGATGGTGGCCGGGTTGGAGTTGACCAGCACCGTCTCGATGCCCTCGCTCTTCAGCGCGCGGCAGGCCTGGGTGCCGGAATAGTCGAACTCGGCGGCCTGGCCGATGATGATGGGGCCGGAGCCGATGACCATTACCTTCTTGATTTTCGGGTCTTTCGGCATTCTTACAGCCCTCCTTTAACACGATTGATACGGCGGATGTTCTGGATGAACCGGTCGAACAGGAACTCGGTGTCCCGGGGACCGCCGCTGGCCTCGGGGTGGAACTGCACGGTGAAGCAGTTCCACTGCAGGTATTCCACACCCTCGCAGGTCTTGTCGTTGGCGTTCACATGGCTCACCCGGCCCACACCTGCGGGCAGGGTGGCGCCCAGCACGGCGTAGCCGTGGTTCTGGCTGGTGATGAAGGTGCGACCGGTGGCAAAGTCGGTGACCGGCTGGTTGGCGCCGCGGTGGCCGTACTTCATCTTGCTGGTCTTGGCGCCGGCGGCCAGGGCGGTGAGCTGATGGCCCAGGCAGATGCCGAAAGCCGGGATGCCGGTGTCCAGCATCTTGCGGATATTGGCGATGATCTCGGTGTTTTCCGCCGGGTCGCCGGGGCCGTTGGACAGCATGAGGCCGTCCGGATTGAGGGCCGCCAGCTCCTCAGGGGTCGTAGTGCCGGGCAGAACGGTGACGCGGCAGCCCCGCTTCTGCAGGCAGCGCACGATGTTGTTCTTGCAGCCCAGGTCCAGCAGGGCCACATGCAGCACCGGACCGCCGTCCTTGGGTTCGGCGGTGGGCTCAAAGGTCTTGGGTGCGGCACAGGTGGTGGATTTCACCGCCTCGGTCACCGCATAGCCCTGAATGGCGGGCATGAGGGCCGCCATCTTGTCCGGCTCCGCGATGGGGTCGAACTCGGTGGTGATGGCGCCGTTCATGACGCCGCTCTCCCGCAAAGTACGGGTCAGGCTGCGGGTGTCGATGCCCTCAATGCCGATGATGTTGTGCTTTTTCAGGAAAGTGTCCAGGGTCATCTCGCAGCGGAAGTTGCTGGGGGTCGTGCAGGCTTCGCGCACGATGTACCCCCGCGCCCAGATGCGGGAACTTTCCATATCTTCGCTGTTCATGCCGTAGTTGCCGATCAGCGGGTAGGTCTGGGTGATGATCTGGCCGTAGTAGCTGGGGTCGGTCAGGGTCTCCTGAAAGCCGACCATGCCGGTGGCGAACACGACCTCGCCCACGGTGGTGCCTTCGGCGCCGATGCTGCTGCCGGTGAGCACCGTCCCGTTTGCCAAAATCAGATATGCCTGCATAGTTTGCCTCGCTTCAAAAAATTACAGCTTCTGCTTTGCCTTTTCCTGCATCTTGCGGCTGCCCAGGTGAACCAGGGGCAGCTTGCCTTCCTTGCAGATGGGGCATTCGTCGGGGGCGTAGTTGGGCAGCTCCAGCTTCAGGGCGCTGGCCAGGATGGGAATGGGAGAGGGCGCGGAGGCGGTGGTGCGGTCCACCACGCAGACGATGCCCAGGCAGATGCCGCCGGCTTCCTCAATGACCCGCTTGGTCTCCAGGCTGGACACACCGGTGGTGACCACGTCCTCGGCAATGATGCAGCGGGAACCGGGCTTGATCTGGAACCGCTTGAGGGTCATGACATTGTCCACACGCTCGGTGAAGATGGCGGGCTTGCCGCACTGGCGGCCCAGCTCATAGGCATAGACGATGCCGCCCATGGCGGGACCCACGAACAGGTCCACGTCCATCTCCTTCAGCTTTTCGGCCACCGGAGCCATGACCTCGGCGCACTTGTCCGGGTACTGCTGCAGATAGGCCATCTGGCAGTAAGCCCCGGAGTGACGACCGCTGGAAAGAAGGAAGTGACCTTCCAGAAAAGCGCCGCATTCCTTCAGAATTTCTTTTGCATCTCTTGCCATCGTTAAACCCTCCATACTATGTTTCCGTATACCTGTTATCCTGTGCAGACATCGGCCCGAAGGCACGCACATCCGCTCTTTTCCACTCTTTGCCTTATGATAGCATCATTTGTATAATTTTGCAATGTCATTGCATAAATTTTCAGTTCTTCCGGGCGCAGCCGCGGATCTCGTCCAGGTTCTGCACACCGTGGGCCTGCATCCAGTCCACCATCTCGTTCACGATGCGGGTGCAGGCCATGGGGTCCAGGAAGTTGGCGGTGCCCACCTGCACGGCGGCAGCGCCAGCCATGATGAATTCCAGGGCATCCTTGCCGGTGCTGATGCCGCCCAGCCCGATGACCGGGATGTTGACGGCGCCCACGGCCTGCCAGACCATGCGCAGGGCGATGGGACGCACCGCCGGGCCGGACAGACCCGCGAAGGTGTTTTCAAACACCGGCTTGCGGCGCTCCAGGTCAATGGCACAGGCCTGGAAGGTGTTGCACAGGCTGATGCCGTCGGCACCGGCGGCTTCCACCGCCTTGCACATCTCGGTCAGGTTCTCGGCCTGGGGGCTGAGCTTGACCACCAGGGGCACAGTGCAGACCTTGCGCACCGCGGTGACCACCTCAGAGGCGTCCGCCGCGCGGATACCGAAGGCCAGGCCACCCTGCTTGACGTTGGGGCAGCTGATGTTCAGTTCCAGGAAGTCAATGCCCGCTTCGCAGAGCATCCGGACCCCTTCCACATTTTCCTCGATGGTGTGGCCGCCCAGGTTGGCCCAGACGGTGGTGCCCAGAGTCTTCATGGCGGGCAGTTCATGTTCAATGAAGTGGGCCACGCCGGGGTTCTGCAGGCCGATGGAGTTCATCAGGCCGGAAGGGGTCTCGTACAGCCGCTCCCCGGGGTTGCCGGGCTGGCCGTTGAGGGTCAGGCCCTTGCCGGAGATGCCGCCCAGCACCCGCAGGTCCTGGATGTCGGCGTACTCGGGGCCGAAGCCGAAGGTGCCGGAGGCCGCGATGACCGGGCTGGCCAGACGCTTGCCCAGCAGGTCCACATGCAGATCTACGTTAGTCAAGGTCGAACACCTCCTCAGCAGCAAAGACCGGGCCGTCCTTGCAGACGGTGCGGGGGCCCACCTTGGTCATGCAGGTGCAGCCCAGGCAGGCGCCCAGGCCACAGGCCATCTTCCGCTCCAGGCTGACGATGCAGGGGGTGTTGTGCTCGGCGCAGAGCTTGTACACACCCTTCATCATCACGTTGGGGCCGCAGGCCAGGACCAGGTCGAAGTTTTCGGGATGCAGAATGCCGGTGACCAGGCCGTGGTAGCCCACGGCGCCGGAATCGGTGGCCACGCTGACAGCAGCGCAGTAGGGCAGGAATTCTTCCAGCCCGTAGGGCTCATCCCGGAAGCCCACATACAGTTCCGGCTTGGCGCCGGCGGCGGCCAGCTCCTTGCAGAGGAGCAGCAGGGGCGCGGTGCCGATGCCGCCGCCCACCACGGCCACCCGTCCGGTGCCGCTCTTGGCGGCTTCGGCCACGTTGAAGCCGTTGCCGCAGGGGCCGGTGAGGGACAGGGTGTCCCCTGCCTGCAGGGCGGCCAACTTCTCGGTGCCCTGGCCCTTGACCTGATACAGGAAGGTCAGGGTATGGGAAGCGGCGTCAAAATCATGGACGCTGATGGGGCGGGACAGCACCGGGGCCTCATCGGCCGCCCAGCAGCGCAGCATATAGAACTGGCCGGCATGGGGCCGGAATTCCGGCCGGGGGTCGGACCATTCCACCGTCAGGCGGCGGATATCGGCGGCCACGGCCTGCTGGCCGAGGACCTTTGCCTTACAGTTTATCGCACTCACTCTGGATATCCTCCCTCATGCGGACACATTCATTATAGGCGGCCTCGGCATAATCCACGCCGGGCTGCTTCTTCCAGGCCAGCAGGATGCCGCGGCTGGAGTTGACCACGCCGCCGTTGCCCTTGTTCAGGTAGCGGGCGATGTCGGCGGCCTTGCCGCCCTGAGCGCCGTAGCCGGGGATCAGGAAGAAGGTGTTCTGGTAGGCGGCGCGGATGGCGGAAGCCTCCTCGGTGTGGGTGCCGCCGATGACCAGGCCCAGGCTGGTGTAGCCGGTCTCACCCACGTAATCCTGGCCCAGGGCGGAGATGCTGTCCCCCACCAGGTCGTAGACATGGCGGCCGTCGGCCAGCTTCTGGTACTCAAAGTCCTTGGCGCCGGGGTTGGAGGTGCGGCACAGGACGAACACGCCCTTGCCCTGGTCCTTGCAGTAGGGCAGGTAGGGGCTGATGGAATCCAGGCCCATGTAGGGGGCCAGGGTGATGAGGTCGGCCTCAAAGTCCCCGGTGAAGTGGGCCTTGGCGTACATCTCGGCGGTCTTGGCAATGTCGCCGCGCTTGATGTCGGCGATGACCGGCAGGCCGGTCTCCCGCACCATCCGCAGGGTCTCGGCATAGGCGCGCATGCCGTCCAGGCCCAGGGATTCATAGTAGGCGATCTGCACCTTGTAGCAGCCCGCAGCGGACTTGGTGGCGTCGATCAGGGCGCGGTTGTAGGCCACCACGTTCTCCCCCGCCGTCTTGGTGGAATCCACGGCGGATTCGGGCAGGTAGCTCAGTTCGGTGTCCAGGCCCACGCAGACGGGACCGTTGGCGGCCACGCTGGCATACAGTTTATCCATATTGGTCATGGGAAGTGCCTCCTTACTCTTCGCTCCGATAGGTGATCTTGCCGCCCTTGATGGTCATCTTGATGCGGCCGTACAGGTTTTCGCCGTCAAAGGGCGTATTCTTGCTCTTGCTGTGCAGCTTGTCGGCATGCACGGTATACATGTGGTCGATGTCCACCAGCACCAGGTCGGCGTCGTAGCCGGGGCAGAGCAGCCCCTTGCGGTCGGCCAGGCCCATGACGGCGGCAGGACCGGCGCTCATGAGGAAGCTCAGGTGCTCCAGGGGCAGCCCCTCCATCCGGCAGAGCTTGGTGTAGCAGGCGGCAAAGGCGGTTTCCAGTTCCACCATGCCCGCAGCGCCCTTGGCCTTTTCCTCGGCGGTGTGGGGGGCGTGGTCGGTGCCGATGCAGGTGACGGTGCCGTCCTTGATGGCCTCCACCAGGGCTTTCACGTCCTTGTCGGTGCGGATGGGCGGGTTTACCTTATATTGCAGGCGCTTGTCGTCGAACCACAGGTGGTGGGGCGTGACCTCACAGGAGACCCGGGCGCCCTTGCGGCGGCTCTGGCGCACCGCGTCCACCGCCTCGGCGGTGGAGACGTGGCACATATGCAGCCGGGTGCCGTAGTATTCGGCCAGGTGGCAGTTGCGCACCGTCTCGATGTTTTCGGCCAGGCGGTAGTCCCAGGGGCTGATCTCCCGGTCCTCGGCGTGGGACATGACGGTGAGGCCCCGCTCGGTGGCGATGGCAAAGACCCGGGCCATGACCGCGTTGTCCATGACGCCGTTGCCGTCCTCGGTGATGAAGCGGATATCTTCCGGCAGGGTGAGCAGATGGTCGATGGTCTTGCCGTCAAAGTCCTTGGTGATGGACACGGTCTGGTTGGCGTCGCACAGGCCGATCTCCCTGGCCTTGTTCTGCACCGCGTAGACGATCTCCGGGGTGGAGCACACCGGCTTTGTGTTGGGCATCAGGTTCACGAAGGTGTACCCGCCCGCGGCCGCCGCGGCGGACCCGGTGGCGATGTCTTCCTTATATTCCAGGCCGGGGGTGCGCCAGTGGCAGTGGGTGTCGATGAAGGAGGGCAGAAGGGTAAGCCCGGCGGCGTCGATGACTTCGGCGTCCAGATCGGCG
>CAUEKL010000082.1 GCA_959018215.1 uncultured Gemmiger sp. | reverse complement strand
CGCCCACCCCGCCCCGCAAGCATCACAGCGGCAGCGGCAAGAAGGTCGGCCTGCGGGTGCTGGCCGGCGTGGGCGCCGTGGTGCTGGGCTTCGGCGGCGGCTTGCTGGGCACGGTGGTGGCTTCCCGCGCCGGGCTCACCGGCAGCCAGGTGGTGGTCCAGCAGGTGCAGCGGGACGAAAACGCCACCGCTTCCACCCAGGGCAGCACCGGCGGCACCAACCTGTCCATGACCGAGATCGCGGCCAAGGCCCAGCCCAGCGTGGTGGCCATTACCACCGAACAGATGGTCAGCACCAACAGCTGGTTCGGCAACTATGTGCAGAGCGGCGCCGGTTCCGGCGTCATCATCAGCCAGGACGGCTACATCCTGACCTGCGCCCATGTGGTCAACGGCGCCACCAACATCAAGGTGCAGCTGCCTGACGACACCGAGTACACCGCCACCGTGGTGGGGGCGGATACCACCTCCGACATTGCGGTGGTCAAGATCGACGCCACCGGCCTGAGCGCCGCCACCATCGGGGATTCCGATGCCCTGGCGGTGGGCGAGCTGGCGGTGGCCGTGGGCAACCCCCTGGGTACTTTGAGCGGCACCGTCACCGACGGCATCATCAGCGCGGTGAACCGGTCGGTGGAAGTGGAAAGCAATGAGATGAGCCTGATCCAGACCGATGCGGCCATCAGCCCGGGCAACTCCGGCGGCGGCCTGTTCAACGGCCAGGGCGAACTCATCGGCATCGTCAACGCCAAGAGCGGCTCCACCACCAACACCGGGGAAGCCACCAACGCCGAAGGTCTGGGCTTCGCCATCCCCATCAACACCGCCATGGACATCGCCCAGGACCTGATTGAAAGCGGCTATGTCAAGCGCCCGGCCCTGGGTGTGACCGTGGTCACCGTCACCCAGGAGAACGCCATGCAGTTCGGTGTGTCCGACTACGGCGTGTATATCTACCAGATCACCCCGGGCAGCGGTGCGGCCAACGCCGGGCTGCAGGTGGGCGACCGCATCATCGCCATTGACGACAACTCGGTCTCCCAGAGCAGCGACCTGACCGGCTACCTGCAGCAGAAGGCGGTGGGCGACACCGTCAACCTGCAGATCGAGCGGGACGGCAAGATGGCCACCTACCAGGTGGTGCTGGGCGAAGGCACCAACACCAGCGCGGCTTCCACCACCGAGAACGCCGCGGGCTGATACCTCTGACCCCTGTGTGAAAAAATAAGAACACCCCCGGCACGAAGTGCTTGCTTCGCGCCGGGGGTGTTTTGTTGTTGTCAGGATTTCATCCGGGCAAGGGCCATCAGAAGCCGTGGTTCTCGATGAGCTTGCGGCCCATGAGCACGCCCATGACCGAGGCCATCATCAGGCCGCGGGTCCAGCCGGAGGAGTCGCCCAAGCAGTGGAGGTTGGCCACGTTGGTCTCCAGGTCGGTGTCCATCCGGACCTTGTTGGAGTAGAACTTCAGTTCAGGGGAGTAGAGCAGGGTTTCGGGGGCGGCAAAACCCGGCACCACATGGTCCACCATCTTGATGAACTCGATGATGTTCACCATGGCCCGGTAGGGCATGGCGGCGGTGATGTCACCGGCCACCGCGTCCTTCAGGGTGGGCCGGACGTTGGAGCGGGCCAGCTCCTGGGGCCAGGTGCGCTTGCCGTTGAGGATATCCCCGTACCGCTGCACCAGAATGTGCCCGGCGCCCAGCATGTTGGTCAGTTCGCCCACCTTCTGGGCGTAGGCGATGGGCTGGTTGAAGGGCTCGGTGAAGTTGTGGCTGACCAGGATGGCCAGGTTGGTGTTGGAGCTCTTCAGGTCCTTGAAGCTGTGGCCGTTGACCACCGCCAGGTCGTTGTCGTAGTTTTCCTGGGCCACAAAGCCGCCCGGGTTCTGGCAGAAGGTGCGGACCTTGTTCTTCCAGGGGTTGGGATAGCCGATGAGCTTGCCCTCATACAGGACGTTGTTGATGGTCTCCATGATCTCGTTGCGGCATTCCACCCGCACGCCGATGTCCACGGTGCCGGGACGGTGGGCGATGTTGTGCTCGGCACAGATCTTTTCCAGCCACTCGGCGCCCCGGCGGCCGGTGGCAATGACCACCTGACGGCTGGTGACTTCCACGGCCTCGGCGTCCGGCTTGCCGGCCTTGCGGGCCACCACGCCCCGGCAGGTGTCCCCATCCAGCAGGATGTTGTCGCACTCGGTCTCAAACCACATCTCCACCCCCTGGGCAGCCAGGTAGTTCTGGATGTTCAGGTAGAGCTGCTGGGCTTTCTCGGTGCCCAGGTGACGGATGGGGCAGTCCACCAGCTGCAGGCCCGCCTGGATGGTGCGCTTGCGGATCTCCTTGATCTCGGTGCCTTCATACACACCCTCCACGTGGGGGGCGGCGCCGAATTCCAGGTAGATCTTGTCGGTGTAATCAATGAGGTCCTGGGCAAAATCCTCGCCGATGAGTTCGGGCAGTTCGCCGCCCACCTCCCGGGACAGGGACAGTTTGCCGTCGGAGAAGGCGCCCGCCCCGGAAAAACCGGTGGTGATGGCGCAGTTGGGCTTGCAGTTCACACAGTGGCCGACCTCGGCTTTGGGGCAGTGGCGGCGCTCCACCGGCTTGCCCTTCTCGATGAGAAGGATCTTGAGCTCCCGGGGACGGCTGCTCTTGCGCAGCAGTTCCAGGGCGGTGAAGATACCGGCAGGGCCGGCACCGACGATGATCAGGTCATACTGAGTTTGCATGGGTAAACGGGTCTCCTTTATTTGTTGTGGTGTGAAAAATCAGCAGAATCAGCTCTGCGGATCGCTTGAATCGGAATCGGCAGGGGCTTCCCCGCCTTCCTGCGTCTCCTGCGTCCCGGCGCTTTCGGCGGCCTCATCCAGGTCCCGCAGCAGCAGGGCGGTGTAGATGGTGCATCCGGCGTTGAGCACGCCCTCCACGATCAGCAGCAGACCGGACAGCCAGATGGAATCCACCGGCCAGTCCGAGAAGGGCTGCAGGATGAGCAGGATGCCTGCAATGCCGGTGACAAAGCCCAGCAGCAACAGCACCCACCAGCGCCGGCCTTTGCGGCGCACCAGCTGCCAGGCGCTCTGTTCCCGGGCGGCGCCGTCCACCAGGAGAAAGACGCCGAACACCACCGGCAGTACCCACTGCACAAAATCGGGGCGCAGCAGGGAGAACAGGCCCAGAGCCAGGGTAACGATGCCCCCGGCCAGGGTGAACCAGGCTCCCAGGCCCTTTTCCTTGTTGCGGGAATACCGCCACAGGTTGCGGGCGCCGGTCAGGGCAATGAGCACCCCGAAGCCGGCGCACACCCAGGGCAGGCTGGCAGCCGGGGCGGCCAGCAAAGCCAGGCCGAGAACGAAATACAGCACGCTGAGCACCAGCATGCCGGTACGCAGATGGCGAAGCATACAAAAACCTCCTTGCGGGCCTCAGGCCGCCGCCGCAGCGGTGCGCATGGGGCGGATGATCTTGTTATAACACACCCGCTGGAAGATGATGCACAGGGCAAACGAGAAAATTTCGGCGATGGGGAAGGCCCACCACACCAGCTCCACCCGTCCGGCCAGGCTGAGCAGCCAGGCGGTGGGCAGCAGCACCACCAGCTGGCGGATGACCGATACCCACAAGGCCAGCACGCCGTGCCCCAGCGCCTGGAAGTAGGCGGAGGAGATGACGCTGAAACCGGCCATCAGGAAGGAGATGGAGATGATGCGCAGAGCCACCGTGCCCAGGCTGAGCATGTCCGGGCTGGCGTTGAAGATGCTGAGCATGACCCCCGGCAGGAACTGCCCGGCCAGGAAGCCCAGCACCATGATGCCCACCGCGTAGATGGTGGCCAGGCGTTTGGTGCCCAGGATGCGCTCCGGCTTGCGGGCGCCGTAGTTGTAGCTGACGATGGGCACCATGCCGTTGTTCAGCCCGAACACCGGCATGAACACAAAGCTCTGCAGCTTGAAGTATACCCCGAAAACCGCCACCGCCGTGCTGGAGTAGGCGATGAGGATGGCATTCATGCCGAAGGTCATCACGCTGCCGATGGCGTTCATGGCGATGGAGGGGATGCCCACCTGGTAGATGCGCAGGATGGTGCGCGGCGCGGGACGGAACCCCCGCAGAGAGATGTGCACATCCTTGTTGTAGAGGAAATGCAGGGTCAGGGCGGCGGTGGCCCCCACAAACTGCCCGATGACGGTGGCCACGGCGGCGCCGGCGGCCTCCAGGCGGGGCACCCCGAACAGCCCGAAGATGAAGATGGGGTCCAGCACGATGTTGGTCAGCGCGCCGATGAGCTGGGTGGTCATGGCAAAGGTGCTGCGGCCGGTGGAGACCAGGATCTTTTCCATCATGCACTGTACGCAGCAGCCCAGGCTGAAGATGGTGCAGATGCTCAGGTATTCCGAGCCGTAGCGGGCGATGAGAGGATCGGAGGTCTGGGCGTGGATGAAGGCCCCGGCCCCGAACAGTCCGAACAGGAGGAAGGCCACGGCGCTGCACACAGCCAGAAACAGGCCGTTGACGGCGGCGCGGTCCGCCTCGGTGTGGTTTCCTTCGCCCAGATTCTTGGACAGATAGGCGTTGACGCCCACCGCTGTGCCCACCGCAAAGGCGATGAGCAGGTTCTGGATCGGATATGCCAGGCTGACGGCGGACAGGGCCGCCTCGTTGACATAGGATACAAAGATGCTGTCCACCACATTGTACAGGGCCTGTACCAGCATGGAGATCATCATGGGGATGGCCAGGGAAAGCAGCAGCGGGTTCAGCGGTTCGGTGCCCATACGGGCGGCGGAAAGGGTTTTACTCATTCTTGAACGGAAGCCTCCAGTGCCTTGGCGGCCTGAACGATGAGCTGGGCGCAGGCTTCCCGGCCCAGGGCAGCGTTCAGGCACAGGTCATAATTTTTGGCCTCGCCCCAACGGTTTTCGGTGTAGTAGTTATAATAGCTCGCGCGGGCGCGGTCATGCTTGGCCAGGGCGGTCTCCCACAGGCGGTCGGGCATGTCCTTGGCGCCGGGGCGGTCCTTCGCGTTGTGGATGCGCAGGTCCACCGGCGCATAGACGAAGGTGCTCAGCACGTTGGGACGGTCCCGCAGCACGTAGTCGCCGCAGCGGCCCAGAATGACGCAGGAGCCTTTCTGGGCCAGTTCCTTGATGACGTTGGATTGCAGGATGTACACCTGGTCGGCCAGAGGCATGGTGTTGCCCATCATGTACAGGCTGTAGATCAGGCTGCCGCTGCGTTGATTCTCGCTGGCGGCAATGGCTTCTTCGGTCAGACCGCTTTTCTTGGCAGCCAGGGTGATGAGCTCCTTGTTGTACAGGGGCACACCCAGCAGGTCCGCGACCCGCTGCGCGATCTCGCTGCCGCCGGAGGCATATTCGCGTGCCATTGTGATGACCAGGGGTTCCATAAAATCCACCTCACAGTATAAATTTGCGGGACGGGAAAGGCACAAAAGGCCGTACCATCCCCACTATACTCATTATAACGGCGGGCAGGGTAAAAAACAAGAGGAAGTCCTTGCCGTTTGCACCCTGCCGCCCGCCGGGGTATAATGAAGATAACAGCCGTTTCCCTCCGGAAAGGACAAAGAAAAAACAACGAAAGGTGGAAGTTTTTATGCCGCTGAAACTTGCCGTTCTGTCCACCAGCCGCATTGTGGCGGAGTTTATGGACCATCTGGCCGACATGCCCGAAATCACCGTCACCGCCCTGTGCTGCCGCCCCCAGAGCGAGGCCAAAGCCAAAGCCATGGCCGAAGCCCACGGGGTGCCCCGTGTCTTTACCGACGAGGATGCCTGCTACGCTGCCGGCGGATTCGACGCCGTGTACATCGGCACCGCCAACCACCTGCATTATGGGGCGGCCAAAAAGGCCCTGGAAGCGGGGTACCATGTGATTCTGGAAAAGCCCTTCACCGCCACTGCCGCCGAAGCCCGGGACCTGTTTGAACTGGCCGACCGCAAGGGGGTCATCCTCTTTGAGGCCATCACCACCCCCTATCTGCCCGGCTACCGCTTCCTGCAGCGGAACATGGCCGCCATCGGTCCGGTGCGGGGGGCCATGGCCAGCTTCTGCGCCCGCAGCGCCCGGTACGACGACTACCTCAAGGGCATCTGGAACACCACCTTTGACCCCGCCTGCAACGGCGGCGCCCTCAATGATATGAACGTGTACAACCTGCACTTCTTCTGGGGCCTGCTGGGCATGCCGGAATCCTGTGAATATCGTCCCAGCCTGGGGCCCAACGGCATCGACACGGCGGGCACCGCCCTGCTGCACTACCCGGATTTTTGTGCCGCAGCCCTGGCCGCCAAGGACAGCGAGAGCGAAAAGTTCGCCAGCATCCAGGGCCCCGGCGGGTACCTGGTGGTGCACGGCGGCACCAACAGTCTGGACCAGGTGTACAGCGTGCTGGGCGGGGTGCGCGGCGGCGGAAAACGCACCGACTGCCCTCCGGCCGACCGCCACCGCATGGCCTACGAGTTTGCGGAATTTGCCCGGATCGTGACCGAAAAAGACCGGGCCGCCGAGGCCGAAGCCCGCACCCGGACCCTGGCGGTCATGGAGCTGCTGGACCGGCTGCACGCCGACGGCGCACAGGAATGACTCCTGAATTTTAACGGAATTGCACAAGAATTGTGGAAAACTCTTCCTGCACACCTGCAAACTTCCACAAAGATGAACGGAATGTGAACAAAACCCCTTGACCCGCCGCCAAGGCTGTGCTAGCATGGGGACAACAAAGCAAATGGCAAAGGCGCCGGATGGTGAAATACCGTCCGGCGCCTTTTGCTATTTGATTTTGAACATGCAAGAGGGGAGTCATGTATATGTACAATTCCGCAGACGTAACATGGACGCTGGTAGCGGCGTTTATGGTGTTCTTCATGCAGGCAGGCTTTGCTTTGTGCGAAGCAGGCCTGACCCGTGCCAAGAACACGGGCAACATCCTCATGAAGAACATGATGGACTTTTGTATCGGCACACCTTGCTACTGGCTGGTCGGCTTCGGCGTGATGTTCGCCGGTTCCGGCGCACTGATTGGCGGGTTCGACCCGTTCATCCGCGGCAGCTACGATTTCGGCAGCCTGCCCGTCTGGGTGTACGTGGTGTTCCAGACCGTCTTCTGCGCCACCGCCGCCACCATCGTTTCCGGCTCCATGGCCGAGCGTACCAAGTTCAGCGCTTACTGCCTGTACTCCGCCGCCATCAGCCTGATCGTCTATCCCATCTCCGGCCACTGGATCTGGGGCGGCGGCTGGCTGTCTCAGCTGGGCTTCCATGACTTTGCCGGTTCCACGGCCGTCCACTTCGTCGGCGGCGTCACCGCCATGCTGGGTGCCTGGATGCTGGGCCCCCGTATCGGCAAGTACGACAAGGACGGCAAGCCCCGCGCCATCCCCGGCCACAACATGACCGCCATGGCTCTCGGCGTCTTTATCCTGTGGTTCTGCTGGTTCGGTTTCAACGGCGGCTCCACCGTCTCCATGACCGGTGACGATACCATGATCTCCGCCGGCCTGATCTGCTTCAACACCAACCTGGCGGCTGCCCTGGCCACCGTGGCCGCCCTCATCACCACCTGGGTGCGCTACGGCAAGCCCGATGTGTCCCTGACCTTCAACGGCGCGCTGGCCGGCCTGGTCGCCATCACCGCCGGCTGCGATGAGGTCGATCCCTACGGCGCCGCCATCATCGGCATCGTTGCCGGTGTGCTGGTCGTCTTTGCTGTTGAATTCTTCGACAAGATCGCCCGCATTGATGACCCTGTGGGTGCTGTCTCGGTGCACTGCGTCAACGGTGCCTGGGGCACCCTGGCCGTGGGCCTCTTCGCCACCGACGGCGGTCTGTTCTACGGCGGCGGCTTTGCCCGCCTGGGCATCCAGGCTCTGGGCGTTGTCAGCGTGGCAGCCTGGGTCCTGGTCAGCATGTTCATCATCTTCAGCCTGATCAAGAAGTTCGTGGGCCTGCGCGTTTCCGAGAAGGAAGAGATCGACGGCCTGGATATCCATGAACACGGCCTGGCCAGCGCCTACGCCGGTTTTGCCATCACCGATGCCAGCTACGCCGACCTGTCCGTGAACGAAAACACCGATCTGGGCCAGAGCGATCTGGAAAAGGCCAGCCCCGCCCAGGTGGCTGCCGCCATCAAGGTCCAGAAGGAAGCCCCGCTGCCCGCCGAGCTGGATTCCGGCATGCACAAGGTCTCCATGATCGTGCAGCTGGCCAAGTTCGATGATCTGAAGCGTGCCCTGAACGCCGTGGGCGTCACCGGCATGACCGTGACCCAGGTCATGGGCTGCGGCCTGCAGAAGGGCAGCGGCGAAAAGTACCGCGGCGCCGAAGTGGATGCCACCCTGATGCCCAAGGTCAAGGTGGAAGTGGTCGTCAGCAAGATCCCCGTCGACAAGATCATCGACGCGGCCACCAAGGCTCTGTATACCGGCCATATTGGCGATGGTAAGATCTTTGTCTACAACGTGGCCAAGGTCGTCAAGGTCCGTACCGGTGAGGTGGACTACGACGCCCTGCAGGATGTGGAGTAAGCACACATCCCGGCCGGGTTATACCATCCCATAACAGCCATCCCGAAAGCGGGACCCCGTTCGTGCGGCGGGGCCCCGCTTTTTGCTTTTTCACAACATCCCCCGGTGGCGGAAAAACAGAAGGCCGCCCACTACCAGAAGGGCACACAGCGCCCCCACGGTGGGATACCCCCAGGGCACGCTGGGAGCCAGCATGCCGTCGAAGTTCATGCCGTACCAGCCTACGATCAGGCTCAGGGGCAGAAACAGGGTGGTGACCACCGTGAGCATGGTGACCACCTGGTTCTGCTGCAGTTCGATGCGGGACTGGTAGACCTGCCACAGCTGCAGGATGTATTCCCGCAAAGTCTCGGCTTCGTCCCGCAGGCGGGCGGCCCGGGTGGTGGCCCGCTGCCAGGCCGCCCGCTCCGCACGGTTCAGCAGCCGGGGGGCGTCGGCCTGGAGCTCGTCCCCCAGCAGCACCAGCTGGGCATAGGCCCCGTGCAGGGCGGCCAGGGTCCGGCGCTCGGCCATGACCGTGGACTCAAACCCCCGGATGTGCCCGGCGGCCAGGGCTTCCTCCAGGGAATTGAGCCGCTTTTCCAGCGTTTGCAGGATCAGGGCGTCGGCGCCCATGTGCTGTTCCAGCAAGGCCAGCAGCACCCCGGCAGGGGTGGCG
>CAUEKL010000081.1 GCA_959018215.1 uncultured Gemmiger sp. | reverse complement strand
GGCAAAATGTTCCCCGTGGAACATTTTGGGGCCCAAAACAGGGCCAAAACCTCCCAAAATGCCAAAAATGCCGCCGAAGTCTTTCTATTGGACCACACCTGTGGTATAATAACCTCAAAACGCGCCCCGGCACACCCCGGCAGGCAGTTCAAGTTTGATTTTGCAAGGAGGATCTGCCAATGGCTAAGGTGGTTGCCATCGCAAACCAGAAAGGCGGCGTGGGCAAAACCACGACCTGTGTCAACCTGTCGTCCTGTGTGGCGGCACTGGGCAAGCGGGTGCTGGTGGTGGACCTGGACCCCCAGGGCAACACCAGCTCCGGCTACGGCATTGCCAAGCATGAGCTCAGTTCCAACGTCTACACCTGCCTCATCGACGATGAGGACGTGCGGCAGGCCATCGTCAAGACCAACTACAACGCCGACCTGCTCCCCTCCAACACCCAGCTGGCCGGGGCGGCGGTGGAACTGGTCAACCTGCCCCGACGGGAAAACCGTCTGCGCAGCGTCCTGGCCCCGGTGGTGCCGGTGTATGATTACATCTTCATTGACTGCCCGCCCTCCCTGGACCTGCTCACCGTCAACGGTCTGTGCGCCTGCGACACCGTCCTCATCCCCATCCAGTGCGAATATTACGCCCTGGAAGGACTGTCCGAACTGATGAACACCCTGAAAACGGTGCGCAAGAAGTACAACCGGTATCTGGACATCGAGGGCGTGCTCTTCACCATGTACGCCGGGCGCCTCAACCTGACCATGCAGGTGGTGGCCCAGGTCAAGAAGTATTACGGGGACAAGGTCTACAAGACCGTGGTGCCCCGCACCGTCCGCCTGTCCGAAGCCCCCAGCTTCGGCATGCCCATCAACTTCTACGAACCCAACGGCAAGGGCAGCGAGGCCTACATGGCCATGGCCCGGGAATTTCTGCAGAACAACGAACGATAAGGGGGATGACCTTGTCCAAGAAGAAAATCGGCGGGCTGGGCCGCGGGCTGGACAGCCTGTTTGCCGACCTGCCCGAAGAAGACACCTCCGGCGGGGTTTCCACCCTGCCGGTGCGGGAGATCGAGCCCGACCCCGACCAGCCCCGCAAAAATTTTGACGGCGAATCCCTCTCGGCCCTGGCCCAGTCCATCACCGAGAACGGCCTGCTCCAGCCCATCGCCGTGCGCCCCAAAAAGGCCGGGCCCGGCTACATCATCATCGCCGGGGAGCGCCGCTGGCGGGCCGCCCGCATCGCCGGGCTGGACGAGGTGCCGGTCATCGTCAAGGAAGTGACCGACGAACAGGCCGCCGCCCTGGCCCTGATCGAAAACCTCCAGCGGGAGGACCTCGACCCCATCGAGGTGGCCGAGGGCTGCCGCCGCCTCATCGACCAGTACGGCCTCACCCAGGAACAGGCCGCCATGCGCCTGGGCAAGAGCCGCAGCGCCATCACCAACACCCTGCGCCTGCTGGGCCTGCCCGACGATGTGCGCCAGGCCGTGCGCCGGGGCGAACTGAGCACCGGCCACGCCAAGGCCCTGCTGGGCCTGCCTTCCGCCGAGATGATGTCCGCCGCCGCCAAACAGGTGGTGGAAAAGAATCTCAACGTCCGCCAGACCGAAGCCCTCTGCCGCAAGCTGGCCAAGCCCCCCAAGGAGCCCAAGCCGGTGGATGCCTTCACCCGCTCGGTGCTGGCCACCGAGGTGGAAGCCGCCCTCAAGGAGGTCACCGGCAGCGAGGTCCATGTGGACTACAAGAACGGCAAAGGCAGCCTGCGCATCGACTTCTATTCCGACGACCAGCTGCGCCGCTACGCCGACCTGCTGGGCCATTACAACCCCGAACAGCAATAAAGTCTCAGACAACAAAAAACATAGAGGAGAGAAAGCATCATGTTAGACATCCGTTTTGTGCGCGAGCACCCCGATGAAGTCAAGGAAAACATCAAGAAGAAGTTCCAGGACCAGAAGCTGCCCCTGGTGGATGAGGTCATCGCCCTGGACGCCGAGTACCGCGCCGCCATCAGCGAGGCCGACGGTCTGCGTGCCAACCGCAACAAGCTGTCCAAGCAGATCGGCATGCTCATGGGTCAGGCCAAGAAGGACCCCTCCAAGGCCGCCGAGGCCGAGGCCGTGAAGGCCCAGGTCACCGCCCAGGCCGACCGGCTGAAGGAACTGGAAGCCAAGGAAGCCGACCTGCAGGTGAAGATCCGGGATATCATGTACACCATTCCCCAGATGGTGGACCCCAGCGTGCCCGTGGGCCCCGACGACAGCTGCAACGTGGAAGTGCAGCGCTTCGGTGAGTGCACCGTGCCCGATTATCCCATCCCGTACCATGTGGATATCATGGAGAGCTTCGACGGCATCGACCTGGACGCCGCCGGCCGCGTCTCCGGCAACGGCTTCTACTACCTGCTGGGCGACATCGCCCGCCTGCATGAAGCGGTGCTGGCCTACGCCCGTGACTTCATGATCGACAAGGGCTTTACCTATGTGATCCCGCCCTTCATGATCCACGGCAACGTGGTCCAGGGCGTCATGTCCTTCCCCGAGATGGACGCCATGATGTACAAGATCGAGGGCGAGGACCTCTACCTCATCGGCACCAGCGAGCACAGCATGATCGGCCGGTTCATCGACCAGGTCATCGACGGCACCAAGCTGCCCCTGACCTTGACCAGCTACTCTCCCTGCTTCCGCAAGGAGAAGGGGGCCCACGGCATCGAGGAGCGCGGCGTCTACCGCATCCACCAGTTTGAAAAGCAGGAGATGATCGTGGTCTGCAAGCCCGAGGACAGCATGGTCTGGTACGACAAGCTGTGGCATAACTCGGTGGAGCTGTTCCGCAACCTGGAGATCCCCGTCCGTCAGCTGGACTGCTGCACCGGCGACCTGGCCGACCTGAAGGTCAAGAGCTGCGACATCGAGGCCTGGAGCCCCCGTCAGCAGAAGTTCTTCGAGGTGTGCAGCTGCTCCAACCTGGGCGACGCCCAGGCCCGCCGCCTGCGCATCCGCTACAAGGACGAAAACGGCAAGACCCAGCTGGCCCACACCCTGAACAACACCTGCGTGGCCCCGCCGCGGATGCTCATCGCCTTCCTGGAGAACCACTACCAGGCCGACGGCACCGTGACCATCCCCGAAGTGCTGCGCCCCTACATGGGCGGCAAGGCGGTGCTGGTGCCCACCAACAAGAAGTGATTTTTTCCCTGCAGAATGGCAGGTTGGAGGCAGTCCCGGAAAGAGGCTGCCTTTTTTGGTTTTACTTGTGGGAGAGCCTCCCCTGTGCAAGGGGAGGTGCCGCGCTCTTTTCCTTCAAGCCTCCCCTGTGTAAGGGGAGGTGCCGCGCAGCGGCGGAGGAGTTGGTCTGCCCGTTGTTTCTTGGCGGACGGTCGTCTGCCGGGGAGTCCTTCCTTTTGTGACCAAAAGGAAGCGAAAAGTCCCACCGTTTCGATGCGGTGGACGCCGACCAGGGTGTAAACACCCTGGACCCGGTGCGGCCACCTCACGACGGCCTACTCAGGCCCTGGGGGGCCTGAGCAAGGAATGGATTTGAAAATTCCTGCGGGGGAGCCTCCCCTGTGCAAGGGGAGGTGCCGCGCAGCGGCGGAGGGGTTGGAATGCTTGTCTGATTTCCCGTTCACGGGTTATAACAGCAGGTTTACAACCCCTCAGTCAGCTTCGCTGACAGCTCCCCTTGCACAGGGGAGCCTTTGGAGGGTACGGGCAAAATCAGGAAAAATTCTTACTGCCAGAAATTGCCTGAAAAAATTTCAAAAAAGGCTTGACAAAAAGGGCTTGTTTCCGTATAATAAACAAGTAACCCCATCAGGGGTCACACCATGTGGCGGTATAGCTCAGTTGGCTAGAGCATTCGGTTCATACCCGAAGTGTCACCGGTTCAAATCCAGTTACCGCTACCACATGATACAGGATTTCGCTAAAATACTTGGGGGTCGGTTGCAATAGTAGCCGATAAGTTGCTTGCTGTTTTAGCGAAATCTTGTATTATATGGCCCGTTGGTCAAGCGGTTAAGACACGGCCCTTTCACGGCTGTAACATGGGTTCGATTCCCGTACGGGTCACCAAGGCACCTGCTTCTCAGGAAGCAGGTGCTTTTCTTTATGTACAGCCCTGCAAGAGGGAACAGACCCGGTGACCCGCAGGGAGGAAACCTGCACCGTATAAAAGCCTCCGTTCCTTTGGAAACGGAGGCTTTTGCTGTATCCATTATTTGAATTTCCCCAGCCCGAACAGGTTCGCCGCGTTTTCGGTGGTGGCGCGGGCCACTTCCTCGGGGGTCAGGCCCTTCAGTTCCGCCACGCGGCGGGCCACCGCCGGCAAAATCAGCCCGGTGTTGCGGGCCTTGCGCAGCCGCTTGGCAGGCAGATCCGGGCAGGCGGGCTTGACATAGGGTGCGTCTGTCTCCAGCAGGATGGATTCCAGCGGCGTCCGGGCCACCGCCTCCTCCAGGGCAGGCAGACGGCCCGACTGCTCCAGCAGCGCCCCGCCGATGCCCAGTTTCAGCCCCAGGCCGGTATAGGCCGCCGCCAGCTCCGGCGTGCCGCCGAAACAGTGGCACACCCCGCCGTGCAGCCAGTTCCGATGCCGCCGCAGAATGGCCAGCGCATCCTTGTCCGCTTTGCGCACATGCAAAATCACCGGCAGCTGTTTGGTGTGGGCCAGGTGCAGCTGCCACACAAACCAGGCTTTCTGGCGCAGGCGGTGCTGCTCCTTCCGGGCCAGGTGATAGTCCAGGCCGGTCTCCCCGATGGCCACCACCGCCGGGGCCGCCGCCAGGGCCGCCAGCTCTTTGCGCTGGGCCCAGTGCAGCCGCTCCACCACCTTGCGGCCCCGGTCATCCACCGTGTGGGCCAGAAAGGTGCGGCTGGGATGCACCCCCACCGCCGGATACACGAATCCCGGGTATTCCGCTGCCAGGGCCAGCAGCTTTTGATTGGAGGAAAACCCGATGGCCGGTTCCACACAGGCCCCGATGCCCGCCGCCTGCAGTTCCTGGATCACCTGGGCCCGGGTGCCGGTGCGCAGCACAAAGGCGCCCTCCTCCCGGGCCAGATAGGGGAACTGGGCGTCAAACTGGTGGTGGGACAGATGGGCGTGAGTATCGATCAGCACGGAAATCCGCTCCTTTCCGGAAAGAATCCTTGTCTTTATCCTAGCACAGCCGCCCCCCGAAAAGGAAGCCTGTCTGCGGAAAGAACGCTCATACCCGCAGCGGGGGCGCAGGGCAGGCGGGGTGGGGAAACGGTGGAAACCAGCCCGGGGATACGGTACATGGTTTTGCCGGAACCCCACCGGCGCCCGCGCCAGCCGGGGGACCGCCACCCGGCCGGGCAAAGAAACAGGCGAAGACCCGTGTTCCGGATCTCCGCCTGTCCCGGGTCCGGCGGCAGGGCCTGCCGGATAAACGGACTTACTTGAAGCTGCCGCAGGTGGCGCAGGACTGCTTGACCACGGTGACCTTCACGATCTTCTTTTTCATGTGGGGTTCCCTCCTTTCCCGGTTGATTCCCATGGACGGCGTGCCGGAAAACAGACCCTTGGCTGCCCCTCTTACCAGAAGGACGAGGCCCGGTTCCCGGCGGCCGACGGTGGGCGTTACTTGAAGCTGCCGCAGGTGGCGCAGGACTGTTTGACCACAGTGACCTTTACGACCTTCTTTTTCATGCCGGATCCCCTCCTTTCGTATGGACCCAGCAGGTGCCGTCGGAGGCGAAGAAATCGCCCTGGCCGAAGAAAGCCGCCGTGGCACGGCATCCGCCGCAGATGCGCTTGTGGGCGCACCCGTTGCATTGTCCGCTGAAGGTGCGGCGGAACATCTGCCGGATCACTTCATTTTCGGTATACGCCTTTTCCAGTTCCTCCACCGTGTCCACATCCTTCAGGTTGACGATGGGCACCCGGAAGACCGAACAAGGGGTGATGTTGTACTCGGTATCCACATTGAAGCAGTCGATACCGGCGGTGCAGCCGCCGAACACGCCGTCGGTGCCTTCCATGGCCAGGTCCTCCGCCGTCACCCAGGGCGAATCGGCAATGACGGCTTTCAGGGGATCTTCGGTGGTGATGTCGATGATGCCCGCATACCGGCGGTGCAGGTCGGCCAGGGTGCACAGGAAGGTCCGCTTCTCCTGCGGGGTCAGGATAAACTCAGCTTTGGCGCCCTCCCCGGCGGGGATGATGTTGCCGATGCCGATGCGGATGCAGCCTGCCCGGACCGCCAGGCGGACCATCTCCTCCATCTGGGAGAAGGTCTCCCGGCGGACGGTCATGCGCACCGAGGCGTGCAGGTTGGGGTACGCCGCCACCCGCTGCATGGCCGCCACCGCCCGGGTATAGGCGCCGGGAAACCCGCGGAAGCTGTCGTGGGTGAGGGGATCGGTGCTGTCCAGGCTGAACTGGATGGTGATGGCCCCGTTGCTGAAGGCGTTCATCTCGGCCAGGACCCGGTCGGTGACCAGGGACCCGTTGGTGGTGATGACGATCTCCTTGTACCCGTGGTCTACCGCCATGCGGCAGATGTCCACCAGCTGGGGATGGGTAAAGGGTTCCCCGCCGGAGATGGTCAGGTTGAAGGTATCGCTGCGGTTGCGGTCCACAAAGGCGAAGATCTGCGCGATTCTGGTCAGGGGCATGTAGATGGGCTTTTCCATGCTGGCACGGCAGTGGGCGCAGTGCATGTTGCAGAAGCCGGTGATCTCGATTTGGGCGTGGTTGAAGCGGGATTCATAGACCGCGTTCTCTGTTTCTACAAACATGGTACAAACCTCATTTCCTTTAGAGTGATTTTAGTATACCAGCTGTTTGCGGGACACCGGGCCAACGAGAGAGAAAAATGCCCCGGGCCCCGGCGCAGACATAAAAAAAGGCCCTGCCGGACAGGCAGGGTCTTTGAAAACGCGGAAAATACAGCTCAGGCAGCCGCCGGTTCCAGGCCGGCAGCACGGAGCAGGGGATGCTTGCACAGGGCGTTGAAGGCCGCAATGGCCCGGCCCACCCCGATCATGGAAAGGATGGTCCCGAGACCGATGCCCAGCAGGGCGTTGCCGAACACCAGCCCGATGACCAGGGAGGCAGTCACGCAGCCCAGGTCAAAGCAGTTCTTGCACAGGCCCAGCTCCTTGCCGAACCGCTGGGCCAGGCTGTTCACGATACCGTCGCCGGGATTGGGCACCAGCTGCATGTCCACCGTCATGGCCGCGCCCGCCCCGGTCAGGAGGATGGCCAGCACCAGCAGGGCGATGTCGGCGGGCAAAAAACCGCTCTTATAGGGGATGACGGCCTTGAAAACGTTCAGAAACCGGGTGAAGATCAGGCTCACCACCAGCTGGAGCAGGTCCACCCAGGTGCGGTTCTTGCCCTTGACCACAAACTGGGCCGCCACCAGCACACAGTAAGCCAGGAGGGTCAGGTCGCCGAAGTTGAGCCCCAGTCCTTCGCTGAGGGTGAAGGGGATGGAGACGATGGCCGAAGCGCCCAGCCCGGTCTCGGTGTTCAGGGTCAGGCCCAGGGCCAACAGCAGCATGCCCAGCAGATACAGTCCGAACCGGACTGCCCGTTTCTGATTGTCGTTTTGCATGAATGATCGGATTCCTTTCTGTATATTTGCACAAGAGGGGAAGGCTTACGCAGCCTCATCGGAAGGCATCTCCCGCAGCACCAGGAAGAACCGCACCACAAAAGGCAGGGAGATGAAGAAGGCCAGGGCATCCGCCACCGGCTGACCCATGGCCACGCCGGTCATGCCGAAGAGGGTGCTCAGGATCAGCAGGGAAGGGATGAACAAAAGACCGCTGCGCAGGCTGGCCAGCAGGGAAGCGGTGCGGTTCTGGCCGATGCTCTGGAACAGCATGTTGGAGCAGACGGTCAGGGGCTGGAAGAAGAGGCCGCCCAGCTGCATGGCCAGGGCGGTGGAGCCGATGGCCACCACGTCGGGGGCGGGCTGGAACAGGGCGATGAGCTCGGGGCAGAAGAAGAATCCCACCGCCGCAATGGAGCCCATGAGCAGTTCCGACACCGCAAAGGTGAACAGGAACGCCTGCTTGACCCGGCTGAACCGCTTGGCGCCGTAGTTGAAGGCGCTCACCGGCTGGAAGCCCTGGCCGATGCCCAGCCCGAAGGAGAAGATGAACTGGGCAATGCGGTTGACGATGCTCATGGCGGCCACGGCGGCGTCGCCGTACAGCCGGGCCTGGCCGTTGAGCATCATGGTGGATACGCTGCCCAGCCCCTGGCGCAGCAGACTGGGCAGGCCGGTGCGGCAGATGAGCAGCACCTCCCGCACATCCCGGGTCATGTTGCGGGGAGCGATCTTGCTCTGGGTGTGCCCGGCCAGGAACATGTAAAACAGCAGCCCGAAACTGATGAGCTGGCTCACGCCGGTGGAGATGCCCGCGCCCAGCACCCCCAGATGGAACCCTTCCATGAGGATCCAGTCCCCGAAGATGTTCAGAATGCCGCCGGAGGTCAGCCCCACCATGGCAAAGGCGGCCTGGCCCTCATACCGCAGGATGTTGTTGAGCACGCAGCTGGAGGCCATGAAGGGGGCCCCCAGCAGGATGAAGAGGGCGTACTGCCTCGCGTAAGGCAGGATGGTGTCGGTGGAGCCCAGCAGCCGCAGCAGGGGATCCATAAACAGGAGTCCCCCCGCCGTGATGCACAGCCCCGCCGCGAAGGAGCAGAAAAAGCTGGTGGTGGCGAACCGGGAAGCGCTGGCCACGTCCTTGGCGCCCAGGCGGCGGCTGATGATGGACCCCGCCCCGTGGCCGAACATGAACCCGAACGCCTGGATGATGGCCATGAGCCCGAAAACGATGCCCACGGCGCCGGAGGCACTGATGCCCACCCGGCCCACGAACCAGGTATCGGCCATGTTGTAAATGTTGGTGACCAGCATGCTGATGGTGGTGGGGATACCCAGCTGAATGACCAGTTTCGGGATGGGTGTTTTGGTCATCTTGTCAAACTGGGCGCTCTGGGAAAGTTGTGTGGTCTGCATGGTAGGGTCCCTTTCTGCCGCAGGGCACAAAAAAAGAGCGTGCCGGATAGGGAAGTCTCCCGGGTCCGGCACAAAGCGTGTCTGTTTTTTAGTATACCACCGGTGGGGGTGGGATGCAAGGCAAGCGGCTGCTTGCGGGAGTGTCCTTCCTTTTTGGCACCAAAAAGGAAGCGAAAAAGTGCCGCCGTTTCGAGGCGGCGGCCGCCGACCAGGG
>CAUEKL010000080.1 GCA_959018215.1 uncultured Gemmiger sp. | reverse complement strand
CGGCCGTGGTCCGCATCCGTCACCGTGGCGCACAGACGCCAGCGGCGCAGCTGCGGGGCCAGGGCAGGGTCGGTCCAGCCCAGGATCAGGATATCCCCCCGGATGCCTGCCTTGCGCAGCTGAATGCCCTCCGCCAGGCAGGCCACCGCAAAGAGACGGACACCCTCCCGCTGCAGGGTCCGGGCCACCGGCACCGCCCCGTGGCCGTAGGCATCCGCCTTGACCACCGCCATAAGAGCGCAGGAGGCGGGCAGGGCGTCCCGCAGCAGGGCAGTGTTCCGGCGCAGGGCATCCAGATCGATTTCCCGCCAGGCCCGGGCGTCCGGCGGAAGTGCGGGCGTGCGGCGGAGGGGGACAGACTGTACCAGAAAGGCCAGGGCCACGCTGAGAGGCACCACCACCGCGAAATGCACAGCGGAATTGTCCACCAGCAGTCCCCGCAGGCCCAGGAACCGGGCCGCCGCCCGCACCGCCACGATACACCAGGGATGGAGGATGTACACCAGGGTCGCCGTGCGGCGCACCGCCCGGTCCTGCCCGCCGTTGACCGCCAGCAGCAGGCCGAAGAGTCCCCACATGGTCAGGGGCAGAAAGAGATACATGCTGTCGTGCCGGGGAATATCCGCCCCGTGCAGGGCCAGGCCTTCCGCCGTCATGGCTCCCAGCCCCGCCAGGACCAGGCAGGCACTTTGGCGGGCGGCGGGCAGCGGGCGGGCGGCAAAGGCCGCCCCCAGCAGCAGAAAGAGAGGCAGCAGGAACAGCCCGTTGCGGGTGTAGTCCCAGAAAAGGAATACCGCCTCATACAGGGCGCTCAATCCCGGCAGCTGTCCTGCCAGCCCGTAATAACTGTCCCCGCCCAGGCCGATGAGATACAGCAGCCCGGCCACAGCCCACCCGACCCGGCCGGTTCCGGCCAGCAGGCGGGCCAGGGGCAACGCCAGCAGCAGGGCGGGCAGATACCACAGGTGGTAAAAGGTGCCGTTGAACAGCAGGTCCCGCCAGGTAATGGGGTTGCCCGCGTAGATGTTCAGGGGCAGGTACAGCAGCACCGACGCAGCATACAGCCCCAGGGTGTGCCGCCACAGCCGCCCGGTGCCCTGCCAGTGCCCCCGGGCCAGAAAGTACCCGCTGACCATGGCGAAGTAGGGCACCGCCACCCGGGCCAGAATCCGGGTCAGCCACAGGTCCGCCGCCGGGGCAAAGGAGCCCAGCGGCCCGGTGTGGATGGCCACCACCAGCACGGCGGCCAGCAGCCGGAACCAGTCCAGCGCCGGGAAGGTTCGTCTGTTCATGCCTGCCCCTCCCACACCGTCAGGATGAACCCACCCTCGTTGGTGCCGGACAGCTGCCAGCAGGGGCCCGGCGCGGGGCGGGTGATGTCGGTGCCGGTATAGGGCAGATACCGCACCTGCACCCGGCGACCGTTTTCCAGCCGGACCACCCGGGGCGCCTGCCGCAGAAAGGCGGGGTATTCCTCCAGGCAGATGCCCGCGTCGGTGAGGATGCGGGCGTGGGGCACCCCCACATACCGGAAATGCCAGGGCTCGGCGGCAATGCCGGTCTTGTCCTGCTTGTCCTCGGTGTAGCGTTCCACAAAGCCGTACCGGGCCGCCACCCTGCGGAAGGCTTCGCACACCCCGTCACGGGGAAAGGCCGGGCGGATGAAGTCGATCTTGTCGGCACTGAGGGCCAGGTCCACAGCCAGGCCGGTCTGGTGCTCACTGCAGCCCGGGCGGGCCACATACCGGGCGGTGAAGTCCGCCCCTTCCCGCTGCAAGGTATCGTCCCAGATGGCCTGCTGCTCCTCCTGGCTGCGCCAGCCGGACACCGGCAGGATCTGCCCCGCCCCCTGCACCGCCTGGATGGCGGCAGACAGCATCCGGGCGGCGGTGCGGTCCAGGTGCTGGCCCGGCCAGCCGCCGGTGAGGGGAACCAGGTCGGGGATCAGTTCCCCCTGCAGCGGATGGTCCCGGTTGACCAGGATGAGATTTCCCTTGCGGGACCCGGCAGCGGTGAGGGACAGGTCGGCGGGGGTCATCCTTCCACCCCCAGTTCCACCATCCGGTCCAGCAAGGCCGGGAAGGAATACCCCGCCCGGCGCATCATGGCCGGGAACCGGCTGTGGGAGGTCAGCCCCGGGATGGTGTTCACCTCATTGAAGACGATGCGTCCCTCGGGGGTGAGAAAGAGGTCCACCCGGGCAAAGCCCCGGCAGCCCAGGGCCCGGTACACCGTTTTGGCAGCGGCCCGGATACGGTCGGCGGTGGCGTCCGGGATGCGGGCGGGGCAGTGGATGGCCGAATGGCGCAGGGTGTATTTCTCGGTATAATCAAAAAGCACGTCGGCGGGGGCCAGTTCGATCTCGTCCACCGCCCCCACAGTGAGGGGTCCTCCGGGGTTGCCCATGACCCCGCAGCCCACCTCAAAGCCGGGGATGGTCTGTTCCAGCAGAACCTCGTCATCATGGCGGAAGGCTTCCGCCACCGCCGGGGTCAGGGCGTCGGGGCCCTCCACCCGGCTGATGCCGAAGGAGGAGCCCGCCCGCACCGGCTTGACGAACACCGGCCACCCGATGGTTTGGGCAGCGGCCAGGATCTCCTGGGGGTCGGTGCCCCGGTAAAAGACGGCGCTCTTGGGCACCTCCACCCCGGCCAGGGCAGCCAGCTTGTGGGCCCGGTCCTTGTCCATGCACAGAGCACCCGCCAGGCAGCCGCAGCCCACCAGGGGCACTCCGGCCAGTTCCAGCAGTCCCTGCAGGGTGCCGTCCTCCCCGTTTTTGCCGTGAAGTACCGGGAAGGCGGCATCAAAGGCAATGCGGCGGCCGTCGGCCAGCCACAGCTCCCCGGCGCCCCGGGCGGCGTTCAAGGTGCAGGGAACGCAGTGGGGATTGTCCTTGTGCCAGGTATCGGCGGGAATGGCCGGAATGGGGCCGGTATAGTACAGCCACTCCCCTTCCCGGGTGATGCCCACCGGCACCGGCGCCCAGCGGGCAGGGTCCAGATTTTCCAGCACGGCGGCCGCCGACTGCAAAGAAACGGCATACTCGGTGGAGCAGCCGCCGAAAAACACCAGGATTTTACGTGCGTGCATACAGTCCTCCCCGGCAGAGCGCAGGAATTTTGCCAGCACAAAGCGCCCTGCCTTGCTCCTTTATGGTAGCAAAACAGGGCGCGGGTTGTTTGTGGGCCGCCTTGCGGGGTGTTTGTGATTTGTATGCGAAATTCTTACGATTTTCTTGCGGCAGGCAGGGTGACGGTGAAGGTGATGGTGTTGTCGGCGCTGTCCGCCCGGATGGTGCCGCCGTGGGCCTGCACGATCTGCCGGGCAATGGCCAGCCCCAGCCCCGCCCCGCCGGAGGAGGTACCCCGGGAGGAATCCAGCCGGAAGAACTGCTCAAACAGCCGGTCCAGCTTTTCCGGCGGGATGGTGCGCCCGGCGTTGGTGAATTGCAGGGTGACCCCGTCCTCCTCCTGCCGGGCCCGAACCTGCACGCAGGTATCGGGGAAGCTGTAATGCTCGGCGTTGCGCAGCAGGTTATCGAACACCCGGGCCAGCTTGTCCGGGTCTCCCTCACACCGCAGCTCGGCGGGCAGGTCCAGGGTGCAGCGCAGCCCCTTTTCCCGGAACACCGGTTCAAACTCGCTGGCCACCTGTTCCAGCAGCCGTTTCAGGTCCACCGGCTGGGTGTCCAGTTCCAGGCGGGAGAGGTTGAAGCGGGTGATCTCGAAGAATTCATTGATCAGGTCCTCCAGCCGTTGGGCCTTGTGCAGGGCAATGCCGGTATACCGGGCCCGCAGTTCGGTGCTGATCTGGGGTTCGTCCTGCAGCAGGGTCAGGTAGCCGATGACGCTGGTCAGCGGGGTTTTCAGGTCGTGGGCCAGGTACATGATCAGGTCGTTTTTCCGCTGTTCCGCCTCCCGGGCGGCAGCAGCGTTGGTCAGGGCTTTCTGCCGGGCCAGATTCAGCCGGGCTTCCGCTTCCGCCAACGCGGGCGGCAGCTCGATCTCCCCCTTTCCGGGGTCAGCCAGGCGGTCCGCCATGGCAATAACCTTGCTCAGGTCCTGCTGGCCCCACCGCAAAAAGAGATAGGTCACCACCATCCAGCCTACGGCCAGCAGCATCCAGACCAGGAACAAAGCGGTATCCCGCACGAACTGGGCCACATTGTACAACCCCAGCAGGAGCATCTGGATGGGAAAGAGGCGGGCGTCTTCAAAGCTGGTCCAGTACAGGTCCCGGATGGAGCGGTACAAGCCGTACCCTATAAAAAAGAGAAGTACGGTGGCCAGCACCACTCCCAGCACGGCCAGCAGGTACAGGGCCAGCATGCCCATGGGGCTGCGGCCGTAGTAGGGCGTGCGGGGTTTGCGGGTGCCCCGCCACTTTTTGAAAAGGTTATTCAACGGTGTACCCCACCCCCCACACGGTCTTGATGAATTTGGGATGCCGCGGTGCTTCGCCCAGTTTTTCCCGCAGGCGGGCGATGTGGGACATCACGGTGTTGTTGCTGTCCAGGTATTTTTCCCCCCACACCGCCTCGAAGAGTTCCTCGCTGGAGACCACCTTGCCACGTTGGCTGCACAGATACCACAAAATGGAAAATTCCAGGGGCGTCAGGGCCACCTCTTTGCCGTACAGGGTGCATTTGTGGGCGTTCTTGGCAATATACAGCCCGTGAAGGTCGTATTCCTCAGGGTCGGCGGAAGCGGCGGCACCCGCCGGATTGTACCGGATGTACCGCCGCAGCTGGCCCTTGACCCGGGCCACCAGTTCCAGGGGATTGAAGGGCTTGGTGATGTAATCGTCCGCCCCCAGGGTCAGGCCGGTGATCTTGTCCATATCCTGCACCCGGGCGGTGAGCATGATGATGGGGAAAAGATATTCCCGCCGGATCTGCTGGCACAGGGCAAAGCCGTCCATATCCGGCAGCATCACGTCCAGCAAAGCCAGGTCCGGCGTGGACTGGCGGATGGCGTCCAGCGCATCGGCGGCGGTGGCGGCGGTGCGCACCGTAAAGGCTTCGTTGCGCAGATACACCCCCACCAGGTCGGCAATTTCCCGTTCATCATCCACCACCAGAATATCCGGCATGTGGTCGTTTCCCCCTTTGATTTTGTATGACTTGTTTTTTATTATACCACGGCACCGCTGTCCCCGCCAACAAAGGCAGGTCAGTGTTTACAACCAGAAATCCTTTGCAGAAAAGCATAAACGGCCCCCAACCGCAGGCAGGAGCCGTTTTGCTCTTAATAAAATCCGAAGCTGGGAAGAATTTCCAGGCACCGGGCCCAGAATTCCGGCACCGGCAGTCCGGACAAAGCCGGGTAGTAGGCCACGAACAGCACCAGAGAGGCCGCCGTGAGCCCCACCCCGATGCGCCTGGCCCGCTTCTGGTTGCGGGCACCGCCCAGCACCAGCACGATGGCCGCCAGGCAGAACAGGGAGCTGGGAAAATAGTGGTACAGGAAGGTGCACCGGGTGACCAGCATCCAGGGCACCAGCTGGGTGGCGTAGAGGATCAGCACCCCCATGCCGGTGCGGGTACCCCGGCCGCTGATCTGCCGCCAGAACAACAGCAGGATGGCCGCCAGCCCCGCCAGCCAGATGACCGGCCCGCCCAGGCCCGCAATGCTGCCTTTGAGCCCGGCAGCCAGGTGGGTGTTCTGGTAATACCACACCGGGCGCAGGCCCAGCAGCCAGGTATACCAGCGGCTTTCAAAGGGATGGGTGGCCTTGAGGGTGGAGTGGTACCAGAACATATAGGTCTGGCAATCCCACCAGTCCTGCAGCCCGAAGGTGGGGTCCCGCCACAGATAGGGCAGATAGGAGGCCAGGTAGATCACAAAGGGCAGCAGCACATAAAACAGCACCCCACCCAGGGCAGCGGTGCGGAATTCCCGCCAGAAACCGGGTTTGTGCTGCTTCCACCGGGCATAGAGCACCCCCAGATACAGGATGGCCAGCCCCGCCCCGGCATAGATGCCGGTCCATTTGGAGGCACACCCCAGCCCGAAGGCGAGCCCGCCCAGGGCCATGGGCCAAAGGGATTTCATGACCCCTTTTTCCAGCACGCTCTGGCAGTACCACAGCATGAAGTAAGCCCCCAGCAGGATGAAGAAGGTGCCGTAGATATCGATAGTAGCGATGCGGCTCTGGGCAAAGCGCATGAAGTCCAGCGCCAGCAGGCACCCGGCCAGCGCCCCCGCCCAGACACGGCGGGTGAGGCGGCGGCCGAAGCACCAGGCCAGAGGCACCAGCAGCACCCCGAACAAGGTGCCGGAGAACCGCCAGCCGAAGCCGGTCATGCCGAAGAGCGCAATCCCCAGCATGATGAAATCCTTGCCCAGGGGCGGGTGGGTGGTCTCGTACACCTTCAGGCCGTGGAGCAGTTCATACCCGGTGCGCCCGTGGTAGATCTCATCAAAGTACATGCTGTTGAGCTGGCTGATGGTTTCGGGCACGGCGGACTGTTCGTCGAACAGTTCGCCCCCACCCTCCACCGGTACCGCAGAGCCGTCGGCCGCCCGCAGTGCCATCTCAAAGATCTGGGCGTTGTTCACCGTGATCTGCAAGGTGGTGCCCGCCGGGACCTGCATGGACACCGACTCCCAGCTGAACACGGTGGAGTACCCCAGTTCCTGGGTGAACAGGTTCATGCCGTTCAGGGTAACGGTGATGCTGCCCCCGGTGCTGATACCGGGGTAGATCCACAGCTCGGCGGCGTCCCCCTGGAGGGTGACGGTCCGGGTCTCGGTCTTATCGGTGGCGTCCAGAGGATTCTGGGGGGCGGTCAGACTGCCCAGATAGGCAAAGCTGAGCACCGCGGTGGCGGCAGTGAGGCCCACCAGGGCCAGCACCTCCCGCCGGGTCCAGCGGGGCTGGGTCTCAGGCAGGGAAATGCTTTTCGCCGCCCGGGAAAACCGCAGGGACCGATCCCCCACCCGGCCCATCCGGGGCCCCATGGGGGAGGTCAGGCCGTACCGGCAGAGGGTCCAGGCGGTGAAGGCCAGCAGCACGAAGGCGGCAGTTTCGGCAAAGCCCACCAGCTGGGTGAACAGACGGCTGGTGGCGGAGGTGAGCCATTCATCCTCGGTGCCCACCTGGGTGTAGACGGCCGCCAGGTTCAGGAAGCCGGTGAGGGAGAGCCCGAAGGCCGCCCCGTACAGCCGCAGGTCGTTCCACCGGGCAGCGGCCAGCAGTACCAGCAGCACGCCCGGAACCAGGTAACGCTCGTGCATACAGTGTCCGAAGGTGAAGACGCCCACCATATACACCCCTGCCAGCAGCAGCGGGGAAAAGCGGCGTTTTTCCCGGGGGGATTTGCGGTCGGCGGCCCAGGCCGTGGTTCCCAGAGCCAGCACGGCCAGCGTAAGGACAACAATATTGAAGATGCCCAGCATACCCCAGGTGACGGGCCCCAACACAGAGTCTTCCAGCGGGGTCCAGTTGCCGCCCAGGGCGGCGAACCAGTTGAAGGCGTTGATGGTGGCATAGGGGTAGCCGGAGGTGGTGGAGAGATACTTTTCCACCAGGGCGGGAATCAGCCGCACCGGGCCGTAGAAGGGCAGCCCGGCAGCCAACGGCACCGCCAGGGCCAGGGCCGCCCCGCCGAAGATGCGGCCCACCGCCCGGGCAAGGGCGCGGCGCCCCTGTCCGGCCGCGTCCGCCACCCCCAGCACAAAGCAGAGGGCCAGTACCGGTCCGGCCAGCAGGGCCTGGGGTTTGATGGCCAGGGCCACCCCGTACAGCAGAGCCGCGGGCAGGTAGCGGCGGCGTTCCAGCAGCCAGAAGCAAACCAGCAGCGGCAGGGTGAAGGCGGCATCCACCTGCTTCCACACCCCGGTGGCAAAGAGCAGCAGCGGGCAGAAAGCGGTGAAGATGCCCATGCGCCGGGCCTGGGCAGGGTCTTTCACCCCGCGCAGGGCCTCCCGGTAGACCAGCGCAGCCATGGCGCAGTCGCACAGGGATGGCACCAAAGCCAGCAGCACCCGGCCGGGGGCGGAATCTCCTTCCAGGCCCAGCAGCTCCCGCACCGCCGCCACCAGGGCCAACACCGGCAGGTAGCCGGGGGGATAGTCGGCAAAATAGTCCGCGCTGTAAAAGGCGGCGGGACCTTCGTGCAGGAGTTTTTCGCCCCAGGAGATAAAGCAGGACATATCGTAGGTGTAGCCCTGGGTCACGGCGGCCAGCACCAGCCGTACCACCAGGGCCACAGCCAGCACCGGCAGAAAGGCTTTCCACTCCGAGGATGTTTTCAGGCGTTCTTTGTACATAAAACAGGTCTTTCTATGCGGCACAAACGTGCCGGATACAAAAAACAGGAATGAGCCGCGCGCCTTGGCGCATTGTCTGCCCATTCCTGACGGTTTGTTGATTACAGCTTGCTGATCTGAGGACCCTGGGCGGTGTCAGCCACGCTCCAGCCCATCTCGGTGAGCTGGGCACGGATGGCGTCGGCACGGGCCCAGTCCTTGGCCTTCTTGGCGGCAGCGCGCTCGGCCACCAGGTCGGTGACTTCCTGGGGAATGGCCGAGGTCTTGCGGTTGTACACCAGGCCCAGCACGCCGGTCAGCTCGTCGAACATCTCGGCGGCGGCCTGCAGGCTGGCCTTGTCCGCGGAATCGGACAGGGTGTTGATCTCCTTGACGAACTCAAAGATGGCAGCCAGGGCGTCGGGGGTGTTCAGGTCGTCGTCCATGGCGGTGATGAACTTCTTCTTGGCTTCCTGGGCCTTCTCCGCCAGGGTGGTGTCGGTGCCGTGGGCGTGCTCGATGGCAAAGTCCAGGTTGTCACGGCAGGTATACAGCCGTTCCAGCGAGCTCTTGCAGCTTTCGATCAGTTCCACCGTGTAGTTCAGAGGCATGCGGTAGCCGGCGGTGAGCATGAAGTACCGGATGGGCTCATAGCCGTACTTGTCCGCGATTTCCCGCACGGTGAAGAAGTTGTTGGCGCTCTTGGACATCTTCTGGTTGTTGATGTTCAAAAAGCCGTTATGCATCCAGTACCGGCTGAAGGTGCAGCCGTTGGCGCACTCCGACTGGGCGATCTCGTTCTCATGGTGGGGGAAGATCAGGTCCTGGCCGCCGCAGTGCAGGTCGATGGTCTTGCCCAGATGCTTGCGGGCCATGGCGCTGCATTCAATGTGCCAGCCGGGGCGGCCGTGGCCCCAGGGGCTGTCCCAGTAAGGCTCGCCGGGCTTGGCGGCCTTCCAGACGGCGAAATCCGCCGGGTCTTCCTTCAGGTCGTCGTCCATCTGGCTGCGCAGGGCACGGTTGCCGCTTTCCAGGTCGTCCAGGTTCAGATGGCTGAGCTTGCCGTAGCCGGGGTCGGACTTGACCCGGAAGTACACGTCCCCGTTGCGGGCGGGGTAGGCATGTCCGGAGGCCACCAGGTCCTTGACGATCTTGATGATCTCCCCGATATGCTCGGTGGCGCGGGGGCGGACGG
>CAUEKL010000079.1 GCA_959018215.1 uncultured Gemmiger sp. | reverse complement strand
ATCATAGATGCCTAAAAAATCAATATCTTGATAAAAAAACATATATTTGTGTATATCATGAGGCCGAAATTCTGTAAACTATGGAAAAGCAAACGCAAAGCCAATGATTTTTGCACGAAAATAGGAGGAGAATTTTATGCAAAACACTGCCAGCAGGGAGAAAAAGGGATTGTTTTCTTCGAAAATCTTTGACTCCCGAATCAAATCATCGAATACAACAGGTTTGGAAAAAGGTCTTGGTTACTTTGCTGGCCCGGCCATGGTCTTTATGGCTTATTACTGCATTGCAGGAAGCTACCTTACCCAGTTCTACACCGATGTGCTGGGGCTTACCGGTGCGTTCATTACTTTTATGCCCCTGATCTCAAAGATCGTGGATGCCGTAACCAATATTTTCATGGGACGAATTATCGACAAAACCCGTTCCCGTCAGGGCAAGGCACGGCCGTGGATTCTGATTTCCGGACCGATTCTTTTGGTTACAGGGATTCTTTTGTATGCGGTACCCCAGGCGTCGGCCAATATTCAGATTCTCTGGGTCGTGTTCAGCTATAACCTGTTCTTTGCCTTTGCGTTCACCATTTATAACATGAGCCACACACTGATGGTTCCGCTGTCCACCCGCAACACGCGGCAGAGAGATACCCTGGCGATTCTGACCTCCACTGGTGTTTCCATGCTGCCCGGTCTGCTCACCACCCTGATCATGCCGGTGATGATCAATCTGTTTTTGGGCGTCGGTAATGGGTCGAGAAGCAACTGGCTTTCGATGATGGGCATTCTGTCGATTCTGATGCTTCCGGCCACGCTGGTTGAATACTACTTCACCAAGGAACGCGTTACGGAAGATACCCAAGCTGCCGAAGAATCTTCCGGCCAGGTAGTGAACATTTCTTTTGGCGAGCAGCTCAAAGCGTGCGTCGCCAACCGGTACTGGCTGCTGCTCATGGCGTTCATTACCGCCTACGAAGTCACCAACAACCTGTCCACGCAGACGATTCTGTATTTCTCCAACTGGGTGATGAACAGCTCCATCGACAGTGGTATGGGTACGCAGATGTTGATCAACGCCATCGGTCAGGCACCGCTGGGTCTTGGCGTGTTTTTCCTCTGGCCGCTGGTGAATAAATTCGGCAAACAGCGGGTGATGCAGGTGGGTTGTTGCATCGGCATCGTTGGTTGCACTTTGGCTCTGGGTAATGTCCTGTTCGGTACGCCGAATCTTGCCATTGTTCTTGTGGGCGTTGTGATCAAGTCCTTTGGTGCGCTGCCCATTACGTATATTCTGGTGGCTATGCTGGCCGACACCCTGGACCATGTGGAATGGGCCAACCGTTTCCGTGCCGATGGTTTCACGGCGTCCATCCGCACCATTGTGTTTACCGTCGGCGCAGGCATTGCACAGACGATCATCCTGGGCGGCATTTCCGCGCTGGGGTACATCGTTCCGGCAGATACCACCCAGGTCGTGGAACAGCCGTTTGCCATTCGTGCCTTTTTTGCGCTGTGCTTCCTGGGCGCTCCTCTGGTATGCAATGTGATCGGCTTCATTTTTATGTTCTTCTTTGATGTGGAGAAGAAACTGCCGAAGATCCATGAGGAAGTGACGGCGCGCCATAAGGCGGAAGCGGAAGCCAGAGGCGAAGTGTATGTTTCGCCGGAAGAAAAAGCGGCACAGGAGCAAGCTGAAAATGACCGGATCGCCGAAGAAAATCGCATCCGTGAACTGAAAGCAAAGTGCCGGAAGAAAGGGCTGGATTTCGCAACCGAAGAAGCGAAATATCAGAAAGCATTGGCGGGCAAAAAAGCGAAGGCTGAAGCTAAAAAGAAATAACCGGGAAAATACCCGCAGGAAAACGGGACGACGGGACCTACTCTGACAAAGTGGAATTTGAGGCATACGATGCCTGAAAAATGGTCGAAAGGTGATGGAACATGTCAATCAAGACATTGCAGCCGCACGAAAAGAAACATATTGAAATGCTGCGCAGCTGTCTGCCGGAATGTACGGTATTACTGAAAAAGAACGGGGATTTCCCGTTGGCGTCTGCCGGAAAAATTGCGCTCTACGGGTCCGGCGTCCGCAAAACGATCAAGGGCGGTACCGGTTCGGGTGAGGTCAATTCCCGATACTACGATACGGTAGAGGCCGGGTTTGAACAGGCTGGGTTCACCATCACCACAAAATCCTGGTTGGATGCCTACGACCAGGTGGTTGAAAAAGCACAGCAGGAGTTCAACCAGAAGCTTCGCCTGAGAGCAAAAGAACAACATAGTAATGTGATGCTGCTGGCAATGGGCGCTGTTGTACCGGAACCTGACTATGAGCTGCCTCTGCAGGCGGAAGGAGATACGGCCCTTTATGTCCTTTCCCGGATTTCGGGGGAAGGTACCGACCGCAAGCCGGAAGAAGGAGAAATTCAGCTGACTGCTACCGAGCGCCGGGATATCCTGAAACTGAGCAGAATGTTTCCCCATTTTATGCTGGTGCTGAATGTGGGCGGTGTGGTGGATCTTTCTTCTGTGCTGGATGTGCCGAATATTTTGCTGCTTTCTCAGCTTGGCGTGGAAACGGGAAGTGCGCTGGCCCGTATCGTGCTGGGGCAGCAGTACCCTTCCGGCAAACTCACCACAACCTGGGCGGCATGGGAAAACTATCCGAGCTTGGACTACGGCGGCTATGATGATACCCGTTACAAAGAAGGCATCTATGTGGGGTATCGCTATTTTGACACGATGCACAAGCCGGTCCTGTTTCCCTTCGGCTATGGCCTTGGCTACACGACTTTTGAACTGATGAATCATGACGTGAAAGCCGAAAAAACCAGGATTATTGTCAGCTCGATGGTGAAGAACACAGGCGCTTTTCCGGGAAAAGAAGTGGTACAGGTCTATGCCAGTGTTCCCGGCGGTGTGCTGGATCAGCCGTATCAGATGCTGGCGGCATGGGTCAAAACGCAGGAGCTGGCACCGGGACAAAGCGAAACCGTGCAGGCAAGTTTTGACCTTTCGGAGCTGGCCGGCTACGATGCAGAACGTGCGGCATATGTGCTGGAAAAAGGGAAGTACATTCTTCGTGTGGGAACACAAAGCCGGGATACCACCCCTGTTGCGGCGATTCGTCTGAAAGAGGATGTGACCGTTCGACAGGTCAAAAATGCTTTGGGAACTCCGGATTTTGTGGATTTCCGGCCGGAAGAAAAGCCCGAAAACGAAGTGCACCTGCTTCCTGTGGTGGAGATGGATGCGGCCGTGTTTACAACCCAGAAAGTAAACTACACACCGCAGTATGAAATCGACAAGAAAGTGCAATCCCTTTCCGAGGAAGAACTGGCGCGTCTGTCAAACGGCTATTTCGGGAAGGGCGGCAAGATGAGCATGATCGGCAATGCGTCCACCACCGTATGCGGAGCAGCCGGGGAAACCGCTCATGTGGATGGTTTCCCTGTGATCGTGATGGCGGACGGCCCTGCTGGGATCCGGATTCATCAGCGCTACTTTGAGGACAGAAAAGGCATCCACAGCATGGAGCCGCCTTTCCCGCAGTCGATGGTGCCGTTTATGCCTGGCAGTCTGAAATTCCTGATGGATCATTTTGTTATTAAAAAGCCCAAGCGTCAGGATCAAATCCGCTATCAGTACTGCACCGCGCTGCCTATCGGAACAGCACTTGCCCAAAGTTGGAACTTGTCGGTAGCAGAAGTGTGCGGAGATATCGTAGGCAGCGAGATGGAGCGCTTCCAGATTGATTTGTGGCTGGCCCCGGCGCTGAATATTCACCGCTCCATCCAGTGTGGCAGAAACTTCGAATATTACTCGGAAGATCCGCTCGTCAGCGGAAAATTTGCTGCTGCCGTAACCCGTGGTGTTCAAAAACATCCCGGAAAGGGCGTGACGATCAAGCATTATGCCGCCAATAACCAGGAATTTAACCGGACGTCCAGCAACTCCATCGTGTCGGAACGTGCCATGCGGGAAATCTACCTGAAAGGATTTGAGATCGCAGTAAGGGAGGGCCGCCCGGTGGCGGTCATGACCTCCTACAATCTGCTGAACGGACAGCACACTTCCACACGTCGGGATCTCATCGAGGACATCCTTCGCTGTGAATTTGGTTTCCAGGGAATTGTGATGACCGACTGGGTGGTACAGGGCGGCATGATTCCCAAGGATGCCAAGTATCCGGGACCTGCCGCGGCAGATGTCGCCGCAGCAGGTGGCGATCTCTATATGCCTGGAAGTAAAGAAGATCTTTCCGGTGTTCTGAATGCCGTAAAGGAAGGACGACTTTCCAAAGAACAGCTGCAGATCAACGCCAGCAGGGTTCTGGCCTTCGGCAAAAAGACCGTACACGGAGAGAAAAAAGCAGAATCATAAGAGTGAGGAGATACACCATGGCAGTTCCGGATAAATTTCTGATGGGCGCAGCAACGGCTGCGCATCAGGTGGAAGGAGATAATATTCACAGTGACTGCTGGGTCATGGAACATAGTAAGCACAGCGATTTCGTGGAACCCAGCGGCAAAGCGGTAGATCACTATCATCGCTACGAAGAAGATATCCGCCTGCTGGCACAGGCAGGCCTGAATGCCTATCGCTTTGGTATCGAGTGGGCACGCATCGAGCCGCAGGAGGGCTGCTTCGACAAAAAGGAAGTAGACCATTACCGGGAGGTTCTGGCGTGCTGCAAAAAATACCATGTCACGCCGGTGGTCACGCTCCATCACTTTTCCAGCCCGGCCTGGCTGATCGGCAAGGGCGGTTGGACAAAACCGTATGTGGTCAAGGCATTTGCACGGTACGCCGCCTATATTGCCGAACAGCTGGGGGAGGAGCTTCCCTGGGCTTGCACCATCAACGAAGCCAATATGGGCGGGCAGCTGAACAAAATTGTGGCCGACATGATGAACACAAAGAAAAAAGAAGGCGCGGTCCAGGTCGGTACGAGTGAAGGACTGAACCTGAAAAGCCTTCTTCTGGGAATGTTTGAGCAGGGCAGAGCCTTCCATTGCAGTCCCTTCGGTATCAACAATTTTCTGAAGCCCCGCAAGCCGGATCAGGAAGCCATCGTCATGCGGGCACATTCCGAAGCCGTCAAGGTGTTCAAAAAAATTGCGCCAAAGACCAAACTGGGGCTGACGCTGTCCCTGTTTGACTATCAGCCTGCTGCGGATGGAAAGCAAATGGCAGACAAACTGTGGCAGGAGGACTTCGGTTTTTATCTGCCCTACATCAAGGAGGATGACTTCCTGGGCGTGCAGAATTACTCCCGGAAAATCGTGGATGCAACGGGAGCGCGGGAACCGGCGGCGGATGCTCCGGTCACCCAGATGGGGTATGAAGATTATCCGGCTTCCATTGGCCATGTGGTGCGCAAAGTGGCGGCACAATTCAAAGGGGACCTTCTGGTGACCGAGAACGGCATCAGCACCGACAACGATGTCCGACGCTGCCAGTTTATCCGGGAAGCGGTGGCAGGCGTGCAACAGTGTGCCGCCGACGGAATCCCCATCAAGGGGTATTTTTACTGGAGCCTGCTGGATAATTTTGAATGGCAGGCAGGATACGCCAAAACTTTCGGACTTATTGCCGTGGATCGCACCACCCAAAAACGAACCCCTAAGCAAAGTTTGCAGGTGCTGGGTGAACTGGCAAAGAAAGGATACGCAGATGAACCGCATGGAATTTAATGAGGGATGGCTTTTTTGCCGGCAGGGAGAGGCCGACCGCATTCCCGTGACCCTTCCCCATGATGCGATGATCCATGAGCAGCGCACAGCGGAGGCACCCGGCGGCAGTGGGCATGGATACTTCCCCGGCGGCGTGTATGTCTATGAAAAGACGTTCACGGTGCCTGCGGACTGGGCGGACAAGACTGTGATGCTGGAATTTGAAGGGGTCTACCGTCATTCCACGGTCTGCATCAATGGGAAAAAGGCGGGCGGCAGAGCCTATGGCTATGTACCGTTTACCGTCTGCCTGGATGGTTTGCTGAACTACGGCACCGAGAATACCGTCACCGTTACGGCAGATAACGCTCAGTTGCCCAACAGCCGCTGGTATACCGGCTCCGGCATCTACCGGCCTGTGCACCTGCTGGTGGCAGGCAAGGAACACATTGCCGGGCAGGGCGTAAAAATCACGACCCTGGCCTACGCTCCGGCGCGTATTCGCGTAGAAACGGATATTGTGGGCACCGGAGAAGTGGCAGTTGAAATTCTGGATGGCAACCAGACAGTGGCCACCGGAAGCGGTGCGAATCTGGTGCTGGAAATCCCCGGGGCAAAACTGTGGAGCGATGAATCCCCGAATCTGTACCGCTGCAGGGTGACCCTTACTCGGAACGGTGCGGTGCTGGACCAGGCGGAAGAAGTTTTTGGCATCCGCAAGATCGAGTGGAACCCCCAAGGGCTGTTTATCAACGGCAAAAATACCTTGCTGCGTGGCGGATGCATCCACCACGATAACGGGATTCTCGGCGCCGCTACTTATGATGAGAGCGAAGCGCGCCGGGTACGGATTCTGAAAGAGGCGGGATTCAACGCTTTGCGTTCGTCCCACAACCCTGCCTCCAGGGCGTTGCTGGAGGCCTGCGACAAATATGGTATGTACCTGATGGATGAAACCTTTGATATGTGGTACAACCGCAAGAACAAGTACGACTACGGCTGTGATTTCGCCGACAACTGGCAGCAGGATACCCGGGCTATGGTGGAACGTGACTACAACCACCCCAGTGTGATCCTCTACTCTATTGGCAATGAGGTGGCCGAACCCTTTGAACAGAAAGGCGTGGACACGGGCCGTGCCCAGATTGACCTGATCCATTCTCTGGACCGCAGCCGTCCTGTCACCTGCGGTGTCAACCTGATGATCATCGGCCGCGCGGCCAAAGGGAACGGAATCTACAAGGATGGGGAGATGAACACCGCATCCAGCGGCAAAAAACAGAAAGAGGGCGGCAACGCCAGCCTTGCGTTCAACATCATGGCCAGCTTCATCGGTACCGGTATGAACAAAGGCGGCAATTCCAAACGGGTGGACCGGCTGACCAGCCCGTTCCTCGATAGCCTGGATATTGCAGGCTACAACTATGCTTCGGGACGTTACCCGCTGGAGGGCAAGGCGCATCCGGAAAGAATCATCTTCGGAAGCGAAACCTTCCCCCAGGATATTTACAAGAACTGGAAGATGGTGGAACAGTATCCCTATCTTATCGGCGATTTCATGTGGGCCGCCTGGGACTATCTGGGGGAATCGGGCATCGGTGCCTGGAGCTATACGGGCGGGATGCCCTTCAACCGGCCTTATCCTTGGTTGCTGTCGGGAGCCGGCGTTGTGGATATTCTCGGTGTGCCGGATGTTTCCTGCCGCTATGCGGCGGTGGTCTGGGGGCGGTGCCCCAAGCCGGTGATCGGCGTCCGGCCGGTCAACCATCCGGGGGTACGTCCTTCCAAGTCCGTATGGCGTGGTACCAATGCCATTGAAAGCTGGTCCTGGCAGGGCTGTGAAGGCAACAAGGCAGAGGTGGAAGTGTATGCGCAGGCTCACAGTGCCGAACTGTTTTTGAACGGAAAGAGCCTGGGTAAAAAGCGCCTGAAAGAGTATAAGGCCATGTTCACCACCCGATACCAGCCCGGTACGCTGGCCGCCGTTGCCTATGATGAAACGGGTAGGGAAGTGTCCCGCTCGGAACTGCATTCCGCGCAGGGGGAGATCTGTATTTCGGTGAGACCGGAGAAAGAAACCGTCCGGCCGGGCGAAATCGTCTATCTGCCGGTGGCTCTTACCGACAAACAGGGTGTACTGGAATCCAATGCCGACCGTACACTGACCGTCGGGGTAAAGGGCGGGGAACTGCTGGCCTTCGGCAGTGCCAACCCCTGTGTGGAAGAACGATACGACGCCGGCAAATTTACCACCTGGCAGGGCCGTGCCCTGGCTGTCGTGAGAGCGGGAGCGTCCGGCAAGGTTTCAGTTTCGGTTTCCGATGGAAAGCAGACAGCCACTGCGGAAGTGAATATTTTTGAAAAATAAAGAAAGAGGTGTCGATTGAAATGGAAAAAACCAAAAATACTCCCAAAGGCGGCCGTGCTAAATTGATTGTGAAAATCCTTGTGGCTGTGGTGCTTGTTCTGGCGGTGGCACAGCTTCTGGTCCTGGGCATTCTGGGCGGCATCGGTCCGTTTGGCTTCATTCAGAAGAACAAAATCAAAAATCATCCGGGGAACAAACCCGAGTACGACTTTTCACAACTCACCGTCATGGAAAACAGTCCGCTGGAAGGCGGCAAAATCGCCATACTTGGTTCTTCCGTAGCGCAGGGAGCTGCGTCCGAAGGCAATGCGGTAGGGGAATATCTGGCCGCGCGTTTCGGCTGTACACTGGCCAAAGAAGCGGTCGGCGGCACTACACTTGTTGACAACGGAAAGAACAGCTATGTACAGCGGCTTTACAACTTGGATACATCTGAGCCGTTTGACCTGTTTATCTGCCAGCTGTCCACCAACGATGCGACCCAGCATAAGCCGCTGGGCGAAATCTCCGACAGCAGGAATCTGGAGGATTTTGACACATCCACAGTCACCGGTGCTATGGAGTATATCATCTGCTATGCACAGGAAACCTGGGACTGCCCGGTGGTATTTTTCACGGGAAGCCGCTATGACAGTGAAGCCTACGGTGCCATGGTGGATCAGCTTCTGAAACTGCAGGAAAAGTGGGGCATCGGAGTGCTCGATCTGTGGAGCAGCGACGAATTCAATGATATCCCCGATGATCAGCGGGCCATCTATATGAATGATGGTATCCATCCCACCAAGGCCGGTTATCGTGACTGGTGGGGCCCGGAGCAGGAGCGGCAGCTGCTGGCGTTTTTGAACGAGTAAGCAAAAGACGGCATGGCACGATTGTATGGGGAGAGATCAGAATAAGGTGATAGGAATATGGGCAATTGGGTCAGTGTATGGGGCCAGGCGCACACAGATATCTCCATGATGAGTCCGGTATACAAAAATAACACAACGCGGCTTGTGTTTCGCTGTAGCTTGTCCGGCACGCAATTCAGAGTTCGATTTTCAAACCGTGAAGGTAAAAAACTGTATAAAATTGTGCAGGCGCTTGTATCACACAAAGGGCAAAATCAAAAGCAGATGTTGTTCCAGGCAAAAGAGCAAGTGACAGTTGCACCTGGTGAAGAAATATGCAGCGATTCGCTTTCATACACGGTTACGGCAGGTGAACTTTTACAACTGGATATTGCGTTTGAGGGGAAGGTTTGGTCGGAAAATAATATACCGGCGGTTGTACATGGCAGCCCGAGCGGAATGGGTCCGGGAAGTATTTACGAAAGTGGCGGAAGAAGGTGCCAGTGGGTATGCCATGGCACAGATGCTGAACCAACGAGGGTTGTGTACCTGCCAGGGGGCGGAGTTTCAGTCTTCCAATATCAAGCGGATGATCCAGCACGAGAGGTATACGGGATATATCATTACTAAGGCGGCAAGATCGGAATTCATGCCGCAGCTGCAGATCATTGACGAGGCTTTGTTCGCCAAGGGCAACGAGATGATCAGCAAAAGAAGCAAAAAGGCTCTGAAAGATAAAAACGCTGCCCAAAAGAGCAGCAATCCAACATTATTGGCCGGCAT
>CAUEKL010000078.1 GCA_959018215.1 uncultured Gemmiger sp. | reverse complement strand
AGGCGGGGCCGGGGCGCTGCAAAGGCAGGATTATTCCTCGGAGATGGGAATCTCGGTGGATTCGCCTTCCTCGGGGGCCAGCTCAATGTCGAAGGCCGCGCCGCAGTTGGGGCAGACCAGCTCCTGGTTGAGCAGGGTGTCCTCGTCCACGGTGGTGACGGCGCCGCAGTTGGGGCAGGTGACCTCGTACTCGGCGTCATCCTCCTGGGCGTCCTCCTCGCCGTCCTCGTCCTCGTCGTCCAGGCCGAAGATGGCGTCGGTCAGGTCGTCCATATCCTCGTCAATGGCATCCAGCTCGTCGAACGCCTGGTCCAGCGCCTGGTCGTGTTCGGTGACGGTGGCCGCCATCTCTTCCAGCAGATCCATCATGGCGGCAATGATCTTGCCGTTCTTGCTGTTGGGGTCAAATTCCATGCCGGTCATCAGGCCGCGGATGTAGGCGGCCTTGGCATTCAGGTCCATAGCCATGGGGGGTACCTCCTTTGTTTTGCAAACAAATCATGCGCACCCCGCCCTGGGGGTGCAAAAAGCCGGGCGCGGCAGACCCGCGGCCCGGCTCAGGCACAAACAATCAGTTGACGCGCTCCATATACTCGCCGGTGCGGGTATCGATGCGGATCTTGTCGCCTTCGTTGATGAACAGGGGCACACGGATCCCGGCGCGGGGCTCAACCTTGGCGGGCTTCGGGGTGTTGGTGGCGGTGGTGGCCTTGAAGTCGGGATCGGTCTCGGTGATCTCCAGCTCGATGAAGTTGGGGATTTCCACGCTGAAAACCTTGCCCTTGTAGGACAGCAGCTTGCAGACTTCGTTCTCCTTGCAGAACTTGAAGTTTTCCGGCACGTCGGAAGCGCTGACCGGGATATCATCGTAGGTCTCGTTATCCAGGAAATGGTACAGGCCGCCGTCCTCGTAGCTGTAGGTCACTTCCTTGCGCTCGATGAAAGCCTGGGGGAACTTGGCGGTGGGGTTGTAGCTGGTTTCGACCACGGAACCGGTGATGACGTTCTTGGTCTTGGTGCGCACAAACGCAGCGCCCTTGCCGGGCTTGACATGCTGGAACTCCACGACCTGGAGAACCTGGCCGTCCTGTTCAAAGGTGACGCCGTTACGGAATTCGCCTGCAGAGATCATAAATGGATTCCTCCGATTACAGAATTAAAGTTGATGCAAATAAAACATACCTGTTGATATTTTACCCGAAAACTTGGCGTATTGCAAGTGTTTTGGGCCACAGATGCGCAAAAAATGGGGATTGATGTGTGGTTTTTTTGGGGCAAGCGGCTGCCTGCGGGGGTAAAAACAGGCTCCCCTGTGTAAGGGGAGCTGGCGCCGACAGGCGACTGAGGGGTTGTACTTTAGCTGTCCGGCTGCCGGGAAAGCGGCTGCCTACCGGATACTTCTTCCTTTTGTGACCAAAAGGAAGCGAAAAGCGCCACCGTTTCGACGCGGTGGACGCCGACCAGGGCTGCGGCCCTGGACCCGGGGTGTGCGGCCACCTTACGACGGCCTTCTCAGGCCCTGGGGGGCCTGAGCAAGGAAAAGGATTTAATACCATTTCCCGATAACGGCTGCTTATGGGAGTAGAGATTGGCTCCCCTGTGTAAGGGGAGCTGGCGCCGACAGGCGACTGAGGGGTTGTGGACTTTCCGCCGCAAGCCGTGAACGGGAGATGCCGCCAACATTCCAACCCCTCCGCCGCTGCGCGGCACCTCCCCTTACACAGGGGAGGCCTGGAGCCTTTACGCTTCTTCGAACGCCCGGCGCAGTGTGGCTGCATCCTCCGCCTGGGTGCCGGCGGACTCGCAGATGATGGTGGGGTGCAGGCCCCGCTGTTTCAGCAGCTTCATCAGGGGTTCATGGGGCGGGCCGTACTGGGTGTCCGCAAAGGTCAGGTGCATCTTCTCCCCGCCGTCGGTGTAGGCAATGCGGGAAAAATGGGCGTGGAAGTTCTTCGCCCGCTCATCCCCCAGGGCTTGTTCCAGCCGGTCCAGCAGGGCAGCGTAGCCCTTGCCTTCCGGGTCGGCCAGGTCCTGGCCCCGGCTGCGGGCGTACAGATGCCCGAAGTCGATGCAGGGGGTGATGCGCTTGTCCACGGCGCACAGGGCCAGCACCTCGTCCAGGGTGCCCAGCTGCCCCACCTTGCCCATGGTTTCGGGGCAGAGGATGCAGTCGCCGTAGCCCGCCTCGTCCACCGCCTTCTGGGCCCGGGACAGGGTATCCAGGGCCTTTTCCAGGGCGGCTTCCCGGCTCTGCTTGCCGCAGCTCCCGGTGTGGAAGATCACCCGGCGCCCGCCCATGGCCTTGACCGCGGCGCAGCTCTGGAGGATGTAATCCACGCTGTGCAGGCGTTTTTCCTCCTCCAGGCTGCTCATGCTGATGTAGTAGGGGGCGTGCACCGAGAGCACGATCCCCTGCTCCGCGCAGGCGGCGCCCAGCTCGGCGGCGCGGTCGGCGCTGATGCGCACGCCCCGGCCGCACTGGTACTCAAAGGCGGTGAGACCGAAGGAGGCGGTGAACCGGGCGATGTCCGCCGGGGTCTTGCCGCCGGAAGCCTTGAAGCTGTCCGAAAGCCCCGCCGTGCCGAACCGGGGAAATTCACTCATGGGTCACACCGCCCTTCTCATAGTATCTGCGCACAAAGGGGGCTTCCAGCTTGCGCTTGAGGCGCACCACCTTGTTTTTGTCGTGGGGGGTGCGGGGCAGCACATACAGGCACTGGATGCCGTACAGCCCCGCCGCCATGCGGTCGGTGAAGATCTGGTCCCCCACCATGGCCATGGCACTGCGGGGCACCCCCAGCCGGTGCCGGGCCACGAACAGCCCCACCGGCAGGGGCTTGCAGGCCAGGGGCACAAAGGCCAGGCCCACCCGCCCCGCAAAGGGGCGCACCCGCTTGGCGGTGTTGTTGGAAACGATGGTCAGGGAGATGCCCGCGGCGCGCATGGTGTCCAGCCAGGCCTGGACGGATGCGTCCAGCTGCTGGCTGCCGTCGCCGGTGAGGGTGTTGTCCACATCCAGCACCAGCGCCCGGATGCCGCGGCTGCGCAGAAACTCCGGGGTGATGGATTCCACATGACGGAAGATGATTTCGGGTGTGAGCAGCATGGTGGGACTCCTTGGTTAGATCGGTTGGGAACCGATGGAAAGGTTTAGTGGTTTCTGAAAAAACGGCTGTCTGCCGGATGGTCCTTCCTTTTTGTCACCAAAAAGGAAGCGAAAAAGTGCCACCGTTCCGATGCGGTGGACGCCGGCTGGGGCTGCGGCCCCAGACCCCGAGATGCGGCCACCTTACGACGGCCTTCTCACCGGTCTGGGGACCGGTGAGCAAGGAAAATGATTTAATACCATTTCCCAGTAACGGTTGCTTTGCGGAAGTAGAGATCGGCTCCCCTGTGTAAGGGGAGCTGGCGCCGTAGGCGACTGAGGGGTTGTGAACCTGGTACTATTACCCGGTAACGGGAAATACCGCAGACTTTCCAACCCCTCCGCCGCTGCGCGGCACCTCCCCTTACACAGGGGAGGCTTCAGGGAAGAGAGGGCTGCGCGGCACCTCCCCAACCACAGGGGAGGCTCCCCCGCAGGAATTTTCAAATCCGTTCCTTGCTCAGGCCCTCCAGGGCCTGAGTAGGCCGTCGTGAGGTGGCCGCATTCCCCGGGTCCAGGGCCGCAGCCCTGGTCGGCGTCCACCGCCTCGAAACGGTGGCGGTTTTTCCGTCGCTTTTTGGCGGCAAAAAGCGACAACCTAATGGCTGGCAGCCGTTACCGCGGCAACCCGGAAGCAAGAAACAAAGCAGGGTTACCAACTCCTCCGCCGCTGCGCGGCACCTCCCCTTGCACAGGGGAGGCTCACAGGCAATGACGGCAAAACAAAAAGCAGACCCGCCGCAGCGGGTCTGCTTTGCCGTTCCTTTTGTAAATACGGGTTCATCAAACGCGGCCCAACGCCGCCTTTGCCGAGATTTACTTATACTTGCGCTTGCGGGCGGCTTCGGACTTCTTCTTGCGGCGCACAGAAGGCTTCTCATACGCCTCGCGCTTGCGCACTTCGGCCAGGACACCGCTGCGAGCAGTGCTGCGCTTGAAACGGCGCAGGGCGCTCTCCAGGGATTCGCCCTCCTTGACACGGATCTCCGACATCTTTATCCCTCCCTTGGTCTTTAGACAGGAGTTTGCCGGTCAAATATTTCTAATCAACCAGTAAACAAAAGTATACTATATGGAAAGGCCGCCTGTCAACCACGTTTTTGCCGCTTTGGCGAAATTCTTATAAAGTTTACAAATTAAATAAAATCCACAGCCCGCCGTACACCACCGGCTGGTGCAGCATGTAGACAAGCAGGCTGTGCCGCCCCGCAAAGCACAGGGGACGCAGCACCGCCGGGGCTTTTCCTTTGGGCAGCGCCGGGCGCATGCGCCCCACAAAGTACCCGCACAGGAACAAAAACAGCCAGGGCAGCAGGGGGAAGTAATCGGCGGAGGAAAATCTTGTCAGGTCCGGCAGACCCAGCCAGAAGAGATTGGCCTTGTAAAGCGCCTCCGGTAGACGCCACAGGTGCACCCCCTCAAACCCCAGAAACCCCGAGGGCAGCTGGTTGGTAAGCAAAAACACCGCCGCCGATCCCAGCAGCCCCGGCAGGGGCGGGATCGTTTCCAGCAGCGGCCGGGCGGCGCAGCAGAGCAGGATGGCGCACCCCACCAGGTGCAGCACCCCGAACCAGATGGCCTCCGAGGGCAGAAAGACCACCGTCACGGCGGTGAGCACCAGGGCGCACCCGGCCACCATCAGCCCGTTTTTCACCGGGCGGCGGGAGAGGGTGAAGCTGTACCCCGCCAGCAACAGGAAACTCCAGCAGATGTACTGCTGCCACACATGACAGCCGGGGGAAAAGATATCGTACCAGGAGGACTTCTGCCCGAATACATACACCCAGTCATACATCCCGTGATAGATCACCATATTCACCATGGCCAGCCCCCGCAAAGCGTCCAGCGGCCACAGCCGGGCGGCAGACGGTTTTTCCACCCCGCATCCCTCCTTGTCGTTGGCCCCAGTGTAACACAGCAAGGCCGAAAAACGCAAGGGCACCGGTTGCAAACCGACGAAAATTGCGGTACAATCTTTGTGGAAAATAACAAGGAACCCCACCCGCGCTCTTCGGGGCGCCCACACCGCAAGGAGGCAGCATCATGCAGGACATCCGCCTGATCGCGCTGGATTTGGACGGCACGGTTTTCGACGACCAGAAACACATCAGCCCCCGCACCCTGGCGGCCATCCGCGCCGCCCTGGACGCGGGCATCGACGTGATCCCCGCCACCGGGCGCTCGGTGACCGGTGTGCCCAAAGAATTCCTGCACATGCCGGGGGTGCGCTACGCCCTGACCTCCAACGGGGCCAGCGTGGTGGAACTGGCCACCGGCAAGGCCATTGTGACCCTGCCTTTTGAGACCGACATGGCCCTGCAGCTGCTGGAGGTGGTGCAGAAGTTCCCCTCCTCCCTGAGCCTGTTCGTGAACGGGGAATGCTACACCGACCCCGAAAGCGCCGCCCGGGTGGAAGCCTGCTGCCCGCCGGAATTGCTCTCCTACGTGCGGGACAGCCGGGTGGTGGTGGACGATCTGGCCGCCCTCATCCGCAGCCGTCCCGGCGAGGTGGAAAAGTTCAGCATCATGTATGAGAACACCCAGGTCCGGGACGCCGCCCAGGCCGCCGTGCTGGCCGCCTGCCCCCGGGTGGACGCCACCAGCAGCGTGAAGGACAACCTGGAACTGAACGCCCCCGGGGTGAACAAGGGCCGGGGCCTCATGGCCCTGGCGGAATATCTGGGTCTGCGCAAAGACCAGGTCATGGCCTGCGGGGACAGCGGCAACGACCTGGAAATGGTCCGGATGGCCGGGCTGGGGGTGGCCATGGCCAACGCCTTCCCCGAAGTGAAGGCCGTGGCCGACGTCATCACCCTGGACAACAACCACGACGGGGTGGCCGCCGCCATTGAAACCTACGCCCTGGGCCGCCCGGTTGTGTAAAAAGCTTGCCTTTTCGGGTTTCTTCGCATACAATGTAAACTAGAAATCTATGTGCAAGTTTGCGCACAAATCAACCAAAGAAGGTGAACGACTTATGGCAACCAATCTTCTCGTCGGACAGTCGGGCGGGCCTACCGCCGTCATCAACTCCAGCCTGGCCGGCGTGTTTGAGAGCGCCCGCGCTTTCGGCGCCGAGCATGTGTACGGCATGCAGTACGGCATCGAGGGGCTGCTGGAAGGCCGCATTGTGGACCTGAACGACCAGCTGGGCGACAAAATGGCCATTGAGCTGCTCAAGCGTACCCCGTCCAGCTTTCTGGGCAGCTGCCGCCACAAACTGCCCGATTTTGCGGTGAACGACAAACCCTACAAGACCCTCTTTGAGCTGTTTAGGCAGTATTCCATCGGGGCGGTGCTCTACATCGGCGGCAACGATTCCATGGACACCATCGCCAAGCTGGCCGCCTACGGCGCCGCCGTCAACAGTGAGATCCGGTTCATCGGGGTGCCCAAGACCATTGACAACGACCTCATGGGCACCGACCATACCCCCGGCTACGGCAGCGCGGCCAAGTACATTGCCACCATTCTGAAGGAGGTCATCTGCGATTCCAGCGTCTACGACCTGCGCAGCGTGACGGTGGCCGAGATCATGGGCCGCCACACCGGCTGGCTGGCCGCTGCGGCTTCCCTGGCGGCGGGCAGCGACAGCGCCGGGCCGGACATCATCCTGCTGCCCGAGCGTACCTTTGACGAGGAAGTGTTCCTGAAGCGGGTGGCCGCCCTGACCGCCGACAAGAAAAACGTCATCATCGCCGCCAGCGAGGGCGTGAAGAACAAGGACGGGGTCTTCCTGTGCGACCTGGTGAGCACCGCCGGGCAGCTGGACGCCTTCGGCCACAAGGCCATCCTGTCCGGCACCAGCCGCTACCTGGCCGACCTGATCCGGGTGCGGCTGGGCTGCAAGACCCGGGCCATCGAGTTCTCCACCCTGCAGCGGTGCGCCTCCCATCTGGCCAGCCGCACCGACATCACCGAAGCCTACCAGGTAGGCGGCGCCGCAGTGGAGGCCGCCTTCAACGGCCAGACCGGCAAGATGTGCGGCATCGTGCGGCTGTCCGACATGCCCTACCGCACCGAGACCACCACCGTGGACGTGGCTGCGGTGGCCAACAAGGAAAAGTGTGTGCCCGCCGACTGGATCACCCCCGACGGCATGCACCTGAATGAAAAGTTTGAAGCCTACGCCCGGCCGCTGATCCAGGCCGAGCTGACCCCCATCTACATCAACGGCGTGCCCCAGCACATCCACCTGAAGGACTGAGGCCCCGGGGGAACATCCGAACAGACGCTGCGCGTGCGGAGGACCGCCCGACCCGGGGCCGGTCTTTCCGTGCGCGCTTTTTTTACGGGAGTGGATTTGTGATGAACGACACAGCCAAGCGGGCCCGGAATGTGGGCTTTGCAGCCTTTTTCCTCAGCGGCCTGTGCGCCATCAGCAGCGGGGTCATCGTCAGCCTGCTGCAGCAGCGGTACGGCCTGGCCTACGGCGTCACCGGGTCGCTGATCTCGGTGATGAGCGTGGGCAATCTGGTGGCGGGGTTCCTGACCGGGGTGCTGCCCGGCCGCCTGGGCCTGAAAACCACCACCCTGATCCTGTGCACCGGCTACGCCCTGGGGTACGCCCTCATGGGGGTGTCCGGCCTGGTGTGGGTGCTCACCGCCGCCTTTGCCCTGGTGGGGCTGGCCAAGGGCTGCGCCATCAACGTCTGTACCATCCTGGTGGGGGACAACGTCCCCGACCGCACCAAGGGCATGAACACCATGCACAGCTTTTACGCCTGCGGGGCGCTGCTCTGTCCCTTTGTGGCCACGGGGGCGGCGGCGGCTTTCGGGCCGGTGGGCCCCACCGCGGTGCTGGCGGTGTGCGGGGCCGGCATGTGGCTGGCCTTTGCCCTGGCCCCCGCCTCCCTCACCGGGCGGCGGCAGAGTTCTGCCAGACCGGACTGGAGTTTTTGCCGCAGCGCCAAGTTCTGGCTGCTCACCGCCCTGATCTTCTGCCAGAACGGGGCCGAGACCAGCGTCACCGGCTGGCTGGTGACCTACTTCAAGGACCGGGGCATCCTGAGCGAGGGGGTGAGCCCCTACACCGTGACCCTGTTGTGGGGGGCCACCATGGCGGGGCGGCTGTACCTGGCCTTTGTGCGCCCGCCCAAGGACCCCTACCGGGCCATGCTCCTCATGGGGCTGGGCTGCACCCTCTTTTACGGCGGGCTGATGCTGGCCCGCACCCAGCTGCCCGCCCTGGTGCTGTTGTTGCTGTTTGCCCTGTCCATTGCGGGGATGAACCCCACCGCCGTGGCCTGCGCCGGCAAGATGACCAGCGTGACCAGCATCGGGGTGATGCTGCCCGCGGCGGGGCTGGGGGCCATCCTCATGCCCTGGGTCATCGGGCAGGTGGCCGACGCCGCCGGGCTGCTGGCGGGCATGGCCTGCAACATCCTGCCCTGTGCCGGGATGCTGGTGTTTGCCGCCCTGGTGCGCCGGGAAGCGGCCAAAGAAAATGCGTAAAGATGTCTCCCCTGCCTCCTGGGCGGAAGGCGCTCTTTCCCCTCGCCCGGAAGGGTCCGGGTACATATAAGAAAACGCCCCCTTTCCGGGTCCGCATCATGTGGCAGACCGGAAAGGGGGCGTTTTTTTGTATCCGGATCACTCCCAGGCGTCGGGGCAGGTCACCGCCACCCGGATGTAGGCGCAGTCGTACTCGCCGTATTCCTCCTCCGGGTAGGTGTAGTAGTCGGTGCTCACGGTCACGCCGTCGGCTTCCTCCTGCCAGGAATAGGTGTTTTCATACGGGTAGACTTCGGGCATTTTTTCGGTGAAGTCGGCGGGCAGCAGTTCGGGAGTAAAGAGGTCGCCGCTCTTGGCCGGGATTTGAATGTCCCGCAGCACTTCCCTGCCCTGTTCCAGCCAGGTGCGGACCCAGGTCAGGTTGTCCTCCAGGGATTGTTGGATGTCCAGCCCCAGGAGGTAGTTCACCTCGATGAGCCGTCCCTGGTTGTCCACCACCGCCGACAGCTTCACGTCCCCGGGGGCGATGAACACCTCTTCCCCGCCCTGGAGATACCCGGACACGCTGTACCCGTACTCGGCGTAGTAGTCGTTGGGGTCGCTGTACCACACATCGGTGCAGCCCCCGTCCTCCAGGGTCTCGGCCACCGATTCCAGCCCGGCCGTGGCCAGCTGTTTGCTCTCCTCCAGTGCCCGGGCTCCGGCCCGGTATCGGGGCAGAAACACCGACAGCAACACCGCCGCCGGCAGCAGGATCACCCCCACCGACACCGCCTTCACCGGCGGGGTGGGTATCTCCCAGAAATGGGCCACCGTTCCGTGGGGCAGGTCCGGCCCGGCACCGGGGGCAAAGGGCCCGGCCTGGATGGTGCGGGCGCACAGGTCCAGCCATTGGGGGTCCTGGTCACGGCGGCGGGCCAGCACCAGGCAGAGGATTCCCCCCGCGCCCAGGAGCACCGCCAGGACAAAGCCCAGCACCGTGCCGGGCAGATAGGCGTCCCGCTGATAGAAAAAGACGGCGTCCGCGGCGGGCAGGGCCACGCTGAGCACCAGCAGCAGAAAACAGGAAATCAGGCCGTCCCGGGCCAGCAGGGGCAGCAGGGTGTATTTCTGGACCAGGGTCTGGTCACGGGGTTCCGGCATGGGGGACCTCCTTTTGG
>CAUEKL010000077.1 GCA_959018215.1 uncultured Gemmiger sp. | reverse complement strand
GCCCTGGGCCGCACCGAAAAAGGGGAGGAGGGCATCTACCTGCACACCACCGGCTTTGCCGGGGGCGAGGCGGCAGCCCGGGACCGGTTTGCCTTCCGCCAGGGCCGCAGCCGGGAGACCGCCTACGGCCGGGACTACGACCGGCTCATGGCCCTTTTGCAGTATGAGCGGGAGCACGGCAACATTGTCTGGGTCATGGGCCCGGCCTTCTCCTTTGACGCCGACGCCCGGGCGGCCATGCAGGCCATGATCGAAAACGGTTACGCCCACGGCCTGCTGGCGGGCAACGCCCTGGCCACCCACGACCTGGAAGGGGCCGCCTTCCACACTGCCCTGGGCCAGGACATCTACACCCAGGAATGCCGCCCCGGCGGGCATTACAACCACCTGGACGTGCTCAACGAGGTGCGCCGGTGCGGCTCCATCCCCGCCTTTATCGCGGAGCATCACATCGACAACGGCATCATCTATGCCTGCGTGGAAAAGCAGGTGCCCTTTGTGCTCACCGGCTCCATCCGGGACGACGGCCCCCTGCCGGAGGTAGTGGGGGACGCCTACGCCGGGCAGAGCGCCATGCGGGGGCTCCTCCGCAAGGCCACCACCGTCATCTGCCTGGCCACCATGCTGCACACCATCGCGGCGGGGAACATGACCCCCTCCTACCGGGTGCTGGCCGACGGTACCGTCCGCCCGGTGTTTTTGTACACCGTGGACGCCGACGAGTTCGTGGTCAACAAGCTGCTGGACCGGGGCAGCCTTTCCGCCACCACCATGGTGACCAATGTGCAGGACTTTATCACCATCGTGGCCCGGGGGCTGGGGGTGTTCTGAGGCAAGCGCACCATTTTTCAGCCCTTTGTCATAATGCGTCCATGTCTTTTTGGCGCCGGTGTGCTATAATACTAAGATGAATCCGAGTCGGGCGGCGGTCCTTTGGGGGCTGCCCCCGCCACCATGATCGGGAGAGTGAATCCATGAATACCATCGAGACCCGCTACCAGGCCTGGCTGGCCCAGCCCGGCCTGCCCGACGACCTGGCGGAAGAGCTGCGCGGCATTGCCGCCGACCCCGAGGCCGTCAGCGACCGTTTTTACAGGGACCTGGCTTTCGGCACCGGGGGCTTGCGCGGGGTGATCGGCGCGGGCACCAACCGCATGAACATCTACACCGTGCGCAAGGCCACCCAGGGCCTGGCCGATTATCTCAATTCCACCACCCTGCCCAAACGGGTGGCCATCGCCCACGACAGCCGCCGCAAGGGGGACCTCTTTGCCCGGGAAACCGCCCGGGTGCTGGCGGCCAACGGCATCACCGCCTATCTGTATCCCCGGCTGGAACCCACCCCCGCTTTGTCCTGGGCGGTGCGGTATCTGGGCTGCGGGGCGGGGGTCTGCGTCACCGCCAGCCACAACCCCGCCAAGTACAACGGCTACAAGGTCTACGGCGCCGACGGCTGCCAGATCACCCTGGAAGCCGCCGAAAAAATCCTGGCCGCCATCGAGGCGGTGGACATCTTCCAGGGGGTCAAACTGGCCGACTATGACGCTGCCCTGGCCGACGGCCGCATCGTCATGATCGACGACGCCTGCCTGGACGCCTTTGTGGACGCCGTCTACGCCCAGCGGGTGGGGGACGGCACCGGCATTGCCGACCTGAAACTGGTCTACACCCCCCTCAACGGCACCGGTCTGGAATGTGTGCGCAAGCTGCTGGACAAGCTGGGGGTCACCCACATGACGGTGGTCCCGGAGCAGGAACAGCCGGACGGGGAGTTCCCCACCTGCCCCTATCCCAACCCGGAGATCCGCCAGGCCATGGAAAAGGGGCTGGAACTGTGCGACAAGGTCCATCCCGACCTGCTCCTGGGCACCGACCCCGACTGCGACCGCTGCGGCACCGCCGTGCCCGACGGAAAGGGCGGCTACCGGCTCATCACCGGCAACGAGATGGGCATCATCCTGCTGGATTACATCTGCCGCACCCGCAAAGCCCGGGGCACCATGCCCGCCGACCCGGTGGCGGTGACCACCATCGTCTCCACCGATATGGCCACCCCGGTGGCCCAGAAGTACGGGGTGGAGCTGCGCCGTACCCTCACCGGCTTCAAGTTCATCGGGGAGCAGATCGGCAAGCTGGAAGCGGAAGGCCGGGCCGACCGGTTCATCTTCGGCTTTGAGGAAAGCTACGGCTACCTTTCCGGCCCCCATGTGCGGGACAAGGACGGGGTGAACGCCACCCTGCTGGTCTGCGAGGCCGCCGCCTGGTACGCCCGGCAGGGCATGACCCTGCTGGATGCCATCGAGGCGCTGTACAAGGAATTCGGGTACTACCGCAACGCCCTGTGCTCCTTCACCTTTGAGGGGGAGAGCGGCATGCACACCATGCAGCAGCTCATGGCCGGGCTGCGGACCCAGCCGCCGGCGGAAATTGCCGGGTACCGGGTGGAAAAAGCGGCGGACTACAACCTGCCCGGCGGTCTGGACGGCCTGCCCATGGCCGATGTGCTGGAATACCGTCTGGCGGGAGGCCACAAGTTCATGGTCCGCCCCTCCGGCACCGAACCCAAGATCAAGGTGTATCTGTCCGCCGTGGGCAAAACCGAGGCCGAGGCCGACGCCGTCAACGAAAAACTGGCCGCCGCCGCAGCAGCCATGATGAAAGGATAACCCCTGTATGGCCATCTTCAAACTCAGACCCAGCTGCAAGGACTATCTGTGGGGCGGGTCCCGCCTGCGCACCGACTACGGGGTGGACAGCGACCTGCACCCTCTGGCCGAAGCCTGGGTGCTTTCCTGCCATCCCGACGGCCCTTCCACCCTTATGGGCGGGCCGGAGGACGGCAAGACCCTGACCCAGTATATTGCGGAAAAGGGCTGGGACATCCTGGGGCAGAACTGCCGCAATTTCGACCATTTTCCGGTGCTGACCAAGCTCATCGACGCCAAGGGCGACCTGTCCATCCAGGTACACCCGGACGACGAATACGCCCTGGCCCATGAGCACCAGTACGGCAAGACCGAGGTCTGGTACATCCTGGACTGTGAGCCCGGGGCGTATCTGTACTACGGCTTCGACCACGAGATCAGCAAGGAGGAATTCGAGCGCCGCATCCGGGACAACACCCTGCTGGAGGTGCTCAACGCCGCCCCGGTGCACAAGGGGGATGTGTTCTACATCCCGGCGGGCACCCTGCACGCCATCTGCCACGGCATCGTCCTGGCGGAGATCCAGCAGAGCTCCAACATCACCTACCGCATCTACGATTACGGCCGCCTGGGCGCCGACGGAAAGCCCCGGGCCCTGCATATCGCCCAGGCCCTGGACGTGACCAAATGCATTCCGCCCCAGGCCCACGACTTCGGCTGGCATATGGCCAAGTGCGCCTCCTTCACGGTGGATGTGCACGAGAACGGCTTTACCGGCACCGCCGGGCCGGAGAGCTTTGTCTCCCTGCTCATTGTGGAAGGACAAGGCTCGGTGACCTGCGGCGGCCAGACCCTGCCCCTGAACAAGGGGGACAGCGTCTTTATCACCGCCGACAGCGGCCCGTTCACCGTCACCGGCACCCTGCGCACCCTCTGTACCCGGGTGTAAGGCAGGTTGACAGCCTGTTGCAAAAAGGGGTATCATCAGACCGTCCGGTCACCTGCCGGACGGTTTTTGCGTTGACCCGAAAGGAGTGTCCCCCCCATGCCGCCCATCCTCGAGATCCGGGACCTGAACGCCCCGGAACTGGCCCCCTTTGCCCGCCTCACCGAAGCCCAGCTGCGCAGCAGCACCGAGGGGGAACACGGCCTTTTCATTGCCGAAAGCCCCAAGGTCATCGGCACCGCCCTGGACGCCGGGTGCAAGCCCCTGGCCTTCCTCATGGAGCGCCGTCAGATCACGGGGCCTGCCGCCCCGGTGCTGGCCCGCTGCCCGGATGTGCCGGTGTACACCGGGGACCGGGAACTGCTGGCCGGTCTCACCGGCTACACCCTCACCCGGGGGGTGCTGTGCGCCATGGCCCGCCCGGCGCCCCGCCGGGCCCAGGACCTGTGCCAAAACGCCCGGCGGGTGGCGGTGCTGGAAAACATCGTGGACTCCACCAACGTGGGGGCGGTGTTCCGCTCCGCCGCGGCCATGGGGGTGGACGCGGTGCTGCTCAGCCCTTCCTGCTGCGACCCCTTGTGCCGCCGGGCGGTGCGGGTGAGCATGGGCACCGTGTTCGTGGTGCCCTGGGCCCGGCTGGGAGAGGACAAGGCGGACTGGCCGGAAAAGGGCCTGGCCAGCCTGGAAGAATGGGGCTTTGCCACGGCGGCCCTGGCCCTCAACGAAAACTCCCTGCGCATCGATGACCCGGTTCTCGCCGCCGAACCCCGCCTGGCCATGGTACTGGGCACCGAGGGGGACGGCCTGGCCCCGGACACCATCGCCCGGTGCCGGTACACCGTGCGCATCCCCATGCGCCCGGGGGTGGATTCCCTCAACGTGGCGGCCGCCGGGGCGGTGGCCTTCTGGCAGCTGTGCGGGAAGAATCTGTAAAATACGATCCGTATAATTTTATACAAAAATTACGCGCCGGTCCGGGAAGCATTTTTCCAGGACCGGCGCTTTGCCATGCCCCCGGGGCATGGGACCTATACCAACCAGGCAGTGGACTTTTGGGCGGCAGGGGCGGTACAATACAGGTAATCCTCAAAGAAAGAAGTGTTTTTGTATGGACTACCGCCGTACCGACCCGGAATTTGCCGCTCTGGCCGAAGCTTTTGCCCGCCACGAGGCGGCCGAGGACCCCGCCTGCACCCTGGACCCCGTCACCCGGAGCCTGGCCGTGCTGGCCACCCTGGTGGGCTGCCAGGGGGTGGAGCTGTTCAAACTGGTCCTGCCCGAAGCCCTGGACGCCGGGCTGACCCCGGTCATGGCCAAGGAGCTGGTCTACCAGGGGGTGGACTACCTGGGTCTTGGCCGGGTGCTGCCCTTTGTGGACGCGGTGAATGAGGTGCTCACCGCCCGGGGCGTGGAACTGCCCCTGCCGCCCCAGTCCACCACCACCCCCGAGACCCGGCTGGAGAAGGGGGTGGACGCCCAGGTGACCATCTTCGGGGACGGCATGCGGGAAGCCTGGCGCCAGGGCACCGTCAACCGGTGGCTGGGGGCCAACTGCTTCGGGGACTACTACACCCGCACCGGCCTGGACCTGCGCCGGCGGGAGCTCATCACCTTCTGCTTCCTGGCCGCCCAGGGCGGCTGCGAACCCCAGCTCACCGCCCACGCCAAAGGCAATATGAACCTGGGCAACGACGCCGACTTGCTCACCAAAGTGGTGCTGAACTGCCTGCCCTACATCGGCTACCCCCGCAGCCTCAACGCCCTGACCTGCATCCGCAACGCCCGGACCTGACCGCGAAAACGCAAGAAAACCCCCGTCTGCCCAAGCAGACGGGGGTTTTTGCGGTGAGAAGGGGGCGTTACACGCTCACGTCCTCGAACTGGCTGTTGTACAGGTCGGCGTAGAAGCCGCCCGCCTCCAGCAGCTGGTCGTGTGTGCCCTGCTCCACGATGTCGCCGTCCCGCATGACCAGGATGAGGTCGCTGTCCTTGATGGTGGACAGGCGGTGGGCAATGACAAAGCTGGTGCGTCCGCGCATGAGATTGTCCATGGCGGTCTGGATCTGTTCCTCGGTGCGGGTATCCACCGAGCTGGTGGCTTCGTCCAGGATGAGGATGCGGTTGTCCGCCAGGATGGCCCGGGCGATGGTCAGCAGCTGCTTCTGGCCCTGGCTCACGTTGCTGGCCTCCTCATTGATGACCATGTTGTACCCGCCCGGCAGGGTGCGGATGAAATGGTCCGCCTTGGCGGCCCTGGCCGCGGCGATGACCTCCTCGTCGGTGGCGTCCAGACGGCCATAGCGGATGTTCTCCATGATGGTGCCCTGGAACAGCCAGGTGTCCTGCAGCACCATGCCGAAGCCTTCCCGCATGGGGGAACGGTCGAATTCCCGCACATCCCGGCCGTTGAGCAGGATGCGGCCGGCATCCACGTCATAGAACCGCATGAGCAGCTTGACGATGGTGGTCTTGCCCGCGCCGGTGGGCCCCACGATGGCCACCTTCTGACCGGGCTGCACCGTGCAGGAAAAATCCCGGATGATGGTCTTGTCGGGGGTGTAGCCGAAGCGCACATGGTCGAAGGTGACCTGCCCGTTGATGAGGGCGGGGTCGGCGGGGGTGCCGGCGGCATGCTGGTCCTCCTCCGGCTCGGCCAGGAACTCAAACACCCGCTCCGCCGCGGCGGCCATGCTTTGCAGCATGTTGGACACCTGGGCCAGCTGCTGGATGGGCTGGGTGAAGTTCTTCACATACTGGATGAAGGCCTGGATGTCACCCACGGTGATCCGCCCCTGGGCCGCAAAGATGCTGCCCACAATGGCCACCGCCACATAGCCCAGGTTGCCCACAAAGTTCATCACCGGCTGCATCAGGCCGGACAGGAACTGGCTCTTCCAGGCGGATTCGTACAGCCGGCCGTTGGCGGCGTCAAAGTCGGCCAGCACGGCCTGTTCCCGGTTGAAGGCCTTGACCACGGCCTGGCCGGAATACACTTCCTCCACCTGGCCGTTGACCACGCCCAGGGTGGCCTGCTGCTGCTTGAAGTATTTCTGGCTGATGCGCACCACGCACAGCACCAGGATCAGGCTCACCGGCAGGATGAGCAGGGCGATGCCGGTCATGGCGGGGCTGATGGACAGCATCATGATGAGCACGCCCGCCATGGTGGTCACGCTGGTGATGAGCTGGGTCACGCACTGGTTCAACGCCTGGCCCATGGTGTCCACGTCGTTGGTGATGCGGGACAATACCTCGCCCACTGTCCGCTTTTCAAAGTAGGCCAGGGGCAGGCGGTTGATCTTTTCGCTGATCTGGCGGCGGAAATCGTAGCACATTTTCTGGCTCACGCCGCTCATCAGCCAGTACTGCACAAAGCTGAACCCGCCGCTGAGCAGGTAGATGCCCAACAGCAGCAGCAGAATACGGCCGATGTAGGCAAAATCAATGCCGCCGGTACCGGTGATCTGGGCCACCCACCCGGTGGCCAGGGCGGTGGTGGCCTTGGAAAGGATCTTGGGTCCCACGATGTTGAACACGGTGGACAGCACGGCAAAGATCAGGACCACCGCCAGTGCCAGGCGGTAACGGCCCATCTCCGCCAGCAGGCGGCGCACCGTGCCCTTGAAGTCTTTGGCCTTCTCGGTCGATTGTCTCATTCTCGGCATACTCATTCACCTCCCAGGCCAAGTTCTTTCTGGCTCAGCTGGCTGCGGGCAATTTCCTGATAGGTGGGGCAGCTCTCCATGAGCTGGGCGTGAGTGCCCTTGCCCACAATGCGGCCCTCCTCCAGCACCAGGATCTGGTTGGCGTGCAGGACGGTGGAAATACGCTGGGCCACAATGATGACGGTGGCGTCGCCGGTTTCCTGTTTCAGGGCCCGGCGCAGAGCCACATCGGTCTTGAAGTCCAGAGCGGAAAAACTGTCGTCGAACAGATAGATCTTGGGATCCTTGGCGATGGCCCGGGCGATGGAAAGCCGCTGCTTCTGCCCGCCGGACACGTTGGTGCCGCCCTGGGCGATGGGGCTCTGGTAGCCCTCCGGCTTGGCCTCGATGAACTCGGCGGCCTGGGCGATGGCCGCGGCCTTGCGGGCGTCGTCGTCGGTGATCCGGGGGCCGCCGAATTTCAGGTTGCTGTCGATGGTGCCGCTGAACAGCACCCCCTTCTGGGGCACATAGCCCAGCAGGGAGCGCAGCTGGGCCTGGGGCATCTGCCGCACATCCACCCCGTCGATGCGTACGCTGCCCCCGGTCACGTCAAAGAAGCGGGGGATCAGGTTCAGCAGGGTGCTCTTGCCGCAGCCGGTGGCGCCGATGATGGCGGTGGTCTGGCCCGGCTCGGCGGTGAAGGTGATGTCCTCCAGGGCGTCGGTGTCCCCGCCCGGATACCGGAAGTTCACATGGTCGAACTCCACCCGGCCGGTCCAGGCATGGTCCTTGACCTGGGCGGTAGTGGCGGCATCGGGGTCGTGGATGGAAGGTTCGGTCTCCAGCACCTCAAACACCCGGTCGGCCGCCACCCCGGCCCGGGGCAGCATGATGGCCACCATGGTCAGCATGAGGAAGGACATGACGATCTGCATGGTGTAGGTGATGAAGGCGATGATGTCGCCCACCTGCATGGTGCCCAGGTCCATGGCTTTGGCGCCGAACCAGACGATGAGCAGGGTGGTGCCGTTCATGATGACAGTCATGAAGGGCATCATGCCGGCCATGGCCCGGTTGGTGAACAGCTGGGTCTGCATCAGGTCCTTGTTCACCCCGTCGAAGCGTTCCTCCTCAAACTGTTCCCGGCTGAAGGCCCGGATGGGCATGATGCCGGTGAGGATCTCCCGGCTGACCAGGTTCAGGCGGTCCACCTTTTTCTGCATGATCTTGAACTTGGGCATGGCAATGGCGGTCAGGGCGCCCATGACGCAGAGCAGGGCCGCCACCGCCAGGGCGATGATCCAGCTCAGGCTGCTGCCGGTCTGGGCCACCCGGATCACCCCGCCGATGCCCAGGATGGGGGCATAGAACACCATGCGCAGCAGGATGACGCAGACCATCTGGATCTGCTGGATGTCGTTGGTGGAGCGGGTGATGAGGCTGGCGGTGGAAAAGCGGTCGGTCTCGGCGGTGGAGAAGCTGACCACCTTCTTGAAGACGCTCTGGCGCAGGTCCCGGCCGATGCCCGCCGAGGTGCGGCTGGCCAGGAAACCCACCCCCACGGCGCAGGCGGCCAGCAGCAGGGTCATGCCCAGCATCTGGGCTCCCTTGAACAGCAGATAGTTCATCTGCACCTTGCCGGCAATGCCCTGGGCTTCGTATTCCAGCTTGACCAGCAGCATGGCCTGGCTGCTCATCATGTCCAGGGTATCCTGGTCCGCCCGGGCCATGGCCCCGGCCAGCATCCCCTGCACCAGGGTGCGGGTGGCTTCCTCGCTGCCGTCGTAGGCCAGCAGGGAATCCAGCAGGGTCTCCGGCAGATGGGCGGACTGCAGGGCAGCGCCCGGGTCCATCCCCGCCGCGGCGGCCTGCTGGAGCTGGGCCGCCGCGGTCTGCAGCTGGGCGGGCAGAGCATTGACCGTCTGCACCGCCCCGTCCAGGCCGGGGGCCTGCTCCTGGCCCTGACCGGCGGCCATGGCGTAGAGCACCATGTCCGGGGTGGAGAAGATCTCCTCCAGGGCGGCGCGGCCCTCCTTGTCGGTGACGGTCAGGGTGCGCAGGCCGTTTTCGTCGGCGGCAGAGAAGGCTGCCTCCGCCTGCCGGGCGTCCTCCTGGGGCATGAGCCATTCCAGGGCCTGCAGGGTGTCGGCCCGCACCGTGTGGGGCACGGTGCTCTCGATGCCGCCCATCTGGATGCCCACGTCCACAATGTCCGATGTGTAGCCGGGCAGGCTCAGGTCACACCAGGCCTGCAGCAGCAACAGGGCAAAGATGACCAGGCAGGTTTTCCAGCGGCTGGCCAGCAGCCGAAAGATCTTTTGCATGGGTTACTCCTTTCGTTGGGCCCGGCGGGCCTCGTTTTCCGCCTGCACGGCCTCCTGGAACCGGGCCCAGTTGCGAGTGAAGCTGCGCAGGGTCTCCGGGTCCATCCGCCGGGCAATGGCGTAGGCGTAGTCGGTCACCGCCCGCTCACAGCGTTCGTGGGCCTGCAGCCCCGCCTCGGTCAGGCGGACGGTGGTCTTGCGGCGGTCGTCAGGGTCGGGTTCCCGGCGGATCAGGCCGTCCTGTTCCAGGATGCGCAGCGCCCGGGACACCGCCTGGGGGGAATCGTACATCCGGCAGTTCAGCTCGGACACCGGCACCGCTCCCTCCCGCCCGCTGTGCTGGATGGCGCTGTAC
>CAUEKL010000076.1 GCA_959018215.1 uncultured Gemmiger sp. | reverse complement strand
TGAGGGAATCCACACCGAAGATATGCCGGTTACCGGGGAAACCGGCTTTGCCATTCTGCCCAGCCGCCAGGGGGCGGCGGCCACCCTCATCTCCCCCGACCTGGCCCCCTGTGACGCCTGTCTGGCCGAGATGAACGACCCCCAGGGACGGCGGTACCGGTATCCTTTTATCAACTGTACCGACTGCGGGCCGCGGTTTTCCATCATCCGCCGCCTGCCCTACGACCGCCCCGCCACCACCATGGCCGGGTTTGCCATGTGCCCCGACTGCGCCGCCGAATACGCCGACATCACCAGCCGCCGCTACCACGCCCAGCCCAACTGCTGCCCGGTATGCGGGCCAAAGGCGGTGTATCTGGACGGCAGCGGCGTGCCCCGGTCCGGGGACCCCATCGCCGAAGCCCAGCGGGTGCTGAGTTTGGGGGGCATTGTGGCGGTGAAGGGCACCGGGGGCATCCATCTGGCCTGCCGGGCGGACAGCCCCGGCGCCGTGGCCCGGCTGCGCCGCCGCAAACTGCGCCCGGACAAGCCCCTGGCCCTCATGGCCCGGGACCTGGACGCCGCCGGGCGGCTGTGCAGCATCACCAAGGAGGAGGCCGCCCTGCTGCAAAGTCCCCGCCGTCCCATCCTGCTGCTGGACAAGAAAGACCCCGCCGGGCAGTACTGGCTCAGTGCCACCACCCGGCTGGGGGTCATGCTGCCCTATACCCCTTTGCACATCCTGCTGCTGGACGGGCAGTCCGGCGGGCCGGACCTGGTGGTCATGACCAGCGCCAACCGCCCGGGCTGCCCGCTGCTCACCGACAACCGGGAGGCCGTGGACGTGCTGCGGGGGGTGGCGGACGGATTCCTGCTCCACGACCGGCCCATCGCCAACCGGTGCGATGATTCCCTGGCCATGGTCTGGCGGGGGGCCCCTGTCTTTTTCCGCCGCAGCCGGGGCTACGCCCCCCAGCCCATTCTGCTGGACCGGGAGGCGACCGGGGTGCTGGCTTTCGGTGCGGAACAGAAAGGTTCCTTTGCCGCCGGGCGGGGCCGCCATGCCTTTGTGAGCCAGTATATCGGCGATTTAAAAAACGCCGAGACCCTGGACCACTACCGCACCGCCCTGCACACCACCCTGGACCTGTTCGGCCTGCCGGTCCACGCCCTGGTGTGCGACCTGCACCCGGACTATGCCTCCACCCGGGAGGCCGAGGAGACCGCCCGGGAACTGGACCTGCCCCTGCGGCAGGTCCAGCACCACTGGGCCCACATGGCCGCCTGCATGGCGGACAACCGCCTGAACGGGCCGGTGTTCGGCCTGGTCTGGGACGGTACCGGCCTGGGGGAGGACGGGACCATCTGGGGCGGGGAATGTCTTGTGGGAGATTTCCGTTCTTACCGCCGGGTGGGCTCCATCCGGCCTGTGGCCCTGCCGGGCGGGGATGTGTGCACCGCCCAGATCGGCCGCATCGCCCTGTCCTTAGCCATGGACGCCGAATGTCCCGCCTTTGCCCCCGACTTTGCCCGCCGGGACAAGGTGGCCGCCCTGCTGTGCAGCGGCTTCCGCTGCCCCCGGTCCTCCGGCATGGGGCGGCTGTTCGACGGGGTGTATGCCCTGCTCACCGGGACCGTCAAGGCCGGGTATGACGGCCAGGCCCCGGCGCTGCTGGAAGCCCTGGCCGAAGGTGCCGCCCCGGAGGAGGTGTACGCCCCTGCCTTCTATGAGGAGAACGGGGTGCGCGTTTTCGATACCCGGCCCCTGATCCGGGCCCTGTGGCAGCGCAAAAACGCGGGGGCCGACGCCGCCGGGCTGGCCGCCGGGTTCCAGCAGGCTTTGTGCCGCATGGCCCTGGACCAGTGCCGGGCCCTGAACCCGGACCAACTGCCGGTGGTGCTTTCGGGCGGGGTGTTCCTCAACCGGGCCCTGCTGGAAGGGGTGACCTCCCTGCTGGAAGAGGCCGGATACACCGTATACACCCACAAGCGGGTCTCCCCTTCCGACGAGGGGCTGGCCCTGGGCCAGCTGGCCATCGCCGCGGCCGGGGTGTGACATTGGTTTTACTTGATTGTTGTTTGGGGAGGGTTGCTGCATGTGTCTTGCAGTTCCGCTGAAGATTGTCTCTCTGGAAGGAGACGGCAAACACGCTGTAGGGGAAGCCGCCGGGCTGACCCAGAATCTGCGGGTGGACTTTCTGCCCGGCATCGCCGTGGGGGACTATGTGATGGTCCACGCAGGCTTTGCCATTGAAAAGCTCACCCCCGAGCAGGCCGCCGAAAACCTGGCCTGCATTGAGGAGGCCATCCATGCCCTGTGAGGACGCCTGGCTGAAAGCCTTCCGCAACCCCACCGGGGCGGCCCGGCTGGTGGAGGATATCCGCCGCCGCACCAGGGACCGCGCCCCGGTGCGGATCATGGAGATCTGCGGCACCCACACCATGGCCATCGCCAAAGCGGGGCTGCGCAGTCTGCTGGCCCCGGGGGTGGAGCTGATCTCCGGTCCCGGGTGTCCGGTGTGCGTGACCCCCGCCGGGGCCATGGACGCCGCCCTGGAACTGTCCGCCCGGCCCGGTGTGACCCTTGCCACCTACGGGGACCTGCTGCGGGTACCGGGCAGTGTGCGGGGGGATACCCTGCTGCGCCGCCGGGCCCAGGGGGCGGATGTGCACACCGTCTACTCCGCCGCCGACGCGGTGGACCTGGCCCGGGCCAACCCCGACCGGAAGGTGGTGTTCCTGGGGGTGGGGTTTGAGACCACCGCCCCCGGTACTGCCGCCTGCGTGCTGGACGCCGCCGGAGACGGCCTGGACAATTTCTCGGTGTTCTGCCTGCTCAAGCGCACCGAGCCTGCCCTGCGGGCGCTGCTGAGCGCCCCCGACTGCGGGGTGGACGCCCTGCTCTGCCCCGGGCATGTGGCCGCCGTCACCGGAGCGGACGCCTTTGCCTTTCTGCCCCGGGAGTTTGGCCTGCCCGCCGTGGTGGGCGGGTTTGAGGCCGGGGATGTGCTGTACGCTATCTGGCGGATGGTGTGCATGGTCTGCGACGGCCCCCCGGCCCTGGAAAACGAATATGTCCGGCTGGTCACCGCGGGCGGCAACGCCGCCGCCCGGGCCGCCGTAAACGCCGTCTTTCAGCCTGCGGACAGCCTGTGGCGGGGGCTGGGGGAAATCCCGGACAGCGGCCTTGTGCTGCGGCCGGAGTATGCCCGCTATGACGCCGCCGCCCGGCACGGCCTTGCCTGCCGGGCAGGCACCGAGCCCCCGGGCTGCCGGTGCGGGCAGGTCATCCGGGGGATGCTGCACCCGGAAGAGTGTCCCTTGTTCGGCAAGCTCTGCCGCCCGGAGGACCCGGTGGGCCCCTGTATGGTTTCCAGCGAGGGCGCCTGTGCGGCGGCCTGGAAGTACCGCTCCGCCGACGCCTGATTTTATGGAGGAGATGAACCCCATGCAATCGATCATTACCATGGATTACGGCAGCGGCGGGGTGCGCACCGCCCAGCTCATTGACGAGATCCTGCTGCCTGCTTTCGGCAACGCCGCCCTCAACGACCTGGGGGACGGGGCCGTGCTGCCCGACCTGGGCGGTCAGCCGGTGTTTTCCACCGACAGTTTTGTGGTCACCCCCTGGAAGTTTCCGGGCGGGGACATCGGCAAGCTGGCGGTGTGCGGCACCGTCAACGACGTATGTATGGCCGGGGGCAAACCCTTGTACCTGAGCCTTTCCCTGATTCTGGAGGAGGGGCTGCCCATGGACGACCTGCGCAGGGTGGTGGATTCCATCGCCCGCACCGCCAAGGCGGCGGGGGTGCAGATCGTCACCGGCGACACCAAGGTGGTGGAGCGGGGCAGCGCCGACGGGCTGTATATCAACACCGCGGGCATCGGGGTGCTGCGGGCCCCCGGCCTGGGCCGCCGGGCCCTGCGCCCGGGGGATGCGGTGCTCATCAGCGGCAGTGTGGGCTGCCACGGCGCCGCGGTGCTCATGGCCCGGGGCGACCTGCCGGTGGAGGGGGACCTGCGCAGCGACTGCCGCCCCCTGCATGAGCTGAGCGCCGCCGCCCTGGCGGCCGGGGAGGTGCACATCCTGCGTGACCCCACCCGGGGCGGTGTGGCCACCACCCTGAACGAGTTTGTGGAGGGCAGCGAGCTCTGCATCGACCTGGAGGAGGAGGCCATTCCGGTGGACGAGCCGGTGGCCGCCGCCTGCGACCTTTTGGGCCTGGACCCGCTGTACGCCGCCTGTGAGGGCCGGATGCTGGCGGTGGTGGCTCCCGGGGATGCGGACGCCGTCCTGGCCGCCCTGCGGGCCCTGCCCGGTGGCGAAGGGGCCTGCCGCATCGGCACCGTGGGCACCGAACGCCCGGGCAAGGTGGTGCTGCACACCCCGCTGGGCGGCAGCCGGATCCTGGGCAAGCTCACCGGCGCCCAGCTGCCCCGCATCTGCTGAAGCTGTCTCAAAGAGGAAACGGACTCTCACCAGGGTCTGTTCCCTCTTTTTTGTTATCGGCCCGAAAGATTCCCGCAACATCCCCCACCTATACTGACCGTATCTATCCCGGCAAGGAGGAATGACCATGTACCCGGTGCTTGTGGTGGACGACGAGGCCCCCATCGCGGAGCTCATCTCCATTACCCTGTCCCAGATCGGGCTGCCCTGTGTGCAGGCCCACAGCGGCAGCGAGGCCGCCGACCTCATCGAATCCCGAAAATTCGACCTGATTTTACTGGACGTGATGCTGCCCGACGTGGACGGCTTCGCCCTTATGGACTACATCCGCCCCACCGGCACCCCGGTGATCTTTCTCACCGCCCGCACCGCCGTGGACGACCGGGTGCGGGGGCTGCGCCTGGGGGCCTACGACTACATCGTCAAACCCTTTGCCGCCCCGGAACTGCTGGCCCGGGTGGAGGGGGTGCTGCGCCACGCCGGGCGGCGGGACACCAAGCTCCGCGCCTGGGACGTGGTGGTGGACCCGGAAGCCCGCACCGCCGCCAAGAACGGGGTGCCGGTGCCCCTGACCCCCCACGAATTCGACCTGCTGCTGGCCCTTTTGCACAACCGGGGCATCACCCTCTACCGCAGCGCCTTGCTGGAACTGGTGTGGGGGATGGACGCGGAGCCTTCCAACCGCACGCTGGACATCCACATGTCCCGGCTGCGGCGCAAGCTGGGGTGGGATGACCACATCCGCACCGTGCCCCGGGTGGGCTATATGCTGGAGGAGGAAACGCCATGACCTTTTCCCGCAAACTGACCCTGGGAATCCTGCTGCTCTTCTGCCTGACCCTGTCCCTGGGCGGCGGGTGGACCATCGACCGCAACCTGGACTTTGCCCTCCAGCGGGCCCAGACCCAGAACGCCGCCCTCCACCAGCGGGAGCGCAGCGCCCTGGAACAGACCTTACGCACCGACGGCGCCCGCAACACCGTAGCCGCCGCCCGGTCGGTGCGGGGGTATGCCGGGGAGCTGCAAAGCGCCGTGGGGGCCCAGCCCTTCTACTTTTCGGTGCTGGATGAAGCGGGCACCACCCTGTACTCCAGCCTGCCCGCAGCGGTGCGCTACGCCGCCCAGCGGGATGCCATCGCCGCCGGCCCCCGTCAACTTTCCTACACCGCCGAAGGCCGGGAGCGGTACATGCTGCTGGCCTCCCCCTTGCAGGGGTCTCTGGAAGGGCTGTGGCTGGTGAGCGCCTACGACGTGGCGCCGCTGTATGCCGAGCGGGACCGGGAACTGCGGCAGTACTTTCTGCTGGAGACCGCCGCCCTGGTGCTGGCGGGGGCGGCGGCGGCCCTGTTTTCCCGCCGGATGACCCGGCCTTTACGGGCGCTGCAGACGGCGGCCCGGGCCATGGCCGACGGCGCCTACGACCGCCGGGTGCCACCCTGCGGTCAGCGGGAATTCGACGCCCTGGGGCAGGATTTCAACCAGATGGCCGACGCGGTGGAAAGCCGTATGGAAGCCCTGCGGCAGGAATCCGACCGCCAAAGCCGATTTGTGGCGGCCTTCACCCACGAGCTCAAGACCCCCATGACCTCCATTCTGGGCTACGCCGACCTGCTGCGCATGGGGGAACAGCCCGCCGAGCGACGCCGGCAGGCCGCCGATTACATCTACCATGAGGCCGGGCGGCTGGAAACCCTGAGCCGCAGCCTGCTGCAATTGCTGGGCCTGGAACAGGAAGAGATCACCCTGGTCCCGGTGGCGGTGCGGCTGGTATTCGGAGATGTGCGCCGCAGCCTGCCGGCGGATTTTCCCGCCGAAATCCGCATCGACTGTGATCCCGGGGCGGTGGTACTGGCCGAGCGGTCCCTGCTGGGGGACCTGGTGCGCAACCTGGTGCTCAACGCCGCCAATGCCGGGCCCAAGGACGGGGCGGTGCACCTGGGCTGTCACCGACAGGGGGACGGCTGGGAGCTGACCGTCACCGACACCGGCTGCGGGATGGCGGCCCAGGAGCTGCCCCGCATCACAGAGCCCTTTTACATGGTGGACAAGAGCCGGGCCCGCCGGGCGGGAGGCAGCGGACTGGGGCTGAGCCTGTGCGCCGAGATCGCCCGCCTCCACGGCAGCGCCCTGACCTTTGAGAGTTCACCGGGCCGGGGCACCACCGTGAGGCTTTACCTGAAGGAGGGACGGGAATGAGATGGGACAAACAGGGAATTTTGCCCACGGTGGGGGCGCTGCTGGTCTGCGCCGCCCTGCTGGGGGGCCCGGCCTTGTGGGCCCGGCTGGGGGATGCCCGCCGGGCGGAGCTGGTCACTGCCCGGCCGGTGACGGCGGGGGCCCTGGATGAGGACGCCCGGGCCATCCCGGTGCTGTACGAGCTCCACGCCGGCAGTACCTACACCGACCCGGACGCCTCCGCCGAGCTGCCCGCGCCCGACTCCGCCGCCCTGTGCGCCGAGGCCGCCCAACCGGTAGCCGCGCTGGCGGAAGCGGGGGTGCTCTCTTCCCGGGAAAAGGCCGACCTGGACGCTTTGCTGGCCCGGACGCCGGACCAGGTTTCCCGCGGGACGGACGGCAACCTGCAAAATCTGAGCCTGCAATGGTTCGGGGAATCCACCACCGCCGGGCTGTATCTGGTCCGGCAGGAGCCCACCGGGGTGTATGTCTCCTGTTCCCTGCCGGTGGGCGGGGACCTGGACGCCGGAACCCGGCTGCGGGCCTGGCTGGCCCTGTTGGGGGTGGACGGTCTGGGGGACTGGGAACCGGCGGACACCGGCACACAGGACACCGTTGCCCTGTATTCGGCCAAAGCCCGGGCCACCGTCCTTTGCACCGCCCTGGACAGCTGGGTGTATCTGGAACTTTTGAAGGGACAGCCCGCCTTCTGAAAGAACTTTGCCACATGGCTGCCGCAGAATAAAGGCAGATCAACAAAAGGAGGGTTCACCCATGAAACAACGCCTGTTCTGTCTGGCCCTGGCCGCCGCCCTGCTCACCGGCTGCGGGGCCGCCCCGGCCGGCACCACCCCCGATACCGCCGCGGTCTCTTCCGGCCGGGGGGAGGAAGCCGCGGCCGCCGGAACCACCGCCCCCGCCGGGCTGCATGTGCTGGATTCCGGGGATGCCCAGGGGTTCTACTCCGCCGGTTCCTCCCTGGATGCGGGGCTGTCCCGGCTGAACTATGTGGACTACGCCACCCTGACCGCCGCGCCCCTGTGCGCCGACCCGGCCTGCACCCACAATTCCGATACCTGCACCGCCTGTCTGCCCGAAGGCCAGACCCTGTACGGGGTAAAGATCTTCAATGAGGACCGTCTGGTCATTGTGGCGGCCCGTTCCCCGGATTACTGGCCGGTCTTGTACACCGCCGCCCGGGACGGTTCCGACCGGCAGCTGCTGTATGAGGGCAGCGCCACCGCCTACCTCTCGGTGGGGGACACCCTGCTCATGGGGGACGGAGAGTATGTGTATTTCTGCGTTACCGAGGAAGATCCGGAGGACCCGGCGCTCTCCGGCGGGCTGTACCGCATCCCGGTGACCGGCGGCGAGGCCCAGCGGCTGTTCACCACCACCAACCACACCATGGTGGGGGTGATGGACGGGGGCATCCTCTGCGTCTGCTACGACCTGACCGATCCTTCCGGCGCCGGGACCCGGCACCTGCGGCTGTACAGCACCGACGGCAGCTACACCGACCTGATGGACTGGACCGACGCCGACCCGGCCCGCAGCTTTGCGGTGGACGGGGACCGCATCCTGTGGATGGCAGAGAACGGCACCGCCGGATGGCTGAAACCAGACGGCAGTTCCGGGCAGGTCAGCGTGGAGTGGCCCTTTACGGTGGGCAGCGGCGACGGGGAAAAGCTGGTGAACCTGGACAGCCGGATGCCGGTACTGGACGGCAAGCTGCTGGTCAACGCCATCGGGTGGCACACGGAGATGGTCACCGACCGCTATGCCCTGGACCCGGAAACCGGCAGCCTGACGCCCCTGCCCCTCTCCTACATGGCCGGAGATGTGAAACGCCCCCTGGACCTGGCCGCCGTGGTGGGGGACAAGGTGCTGTGTACCTTTGCGGTGAACTATCTGCCGGTGAGCTCGGTGGCCCAAGACGGCACCACCGTGGAGATGGAACAGGCCCAGGCCCGCATCGGGCTGCTCTCCCTGGCCGATTTCTGGGCCGGGAACCCCAACTATGAGGAGATCACCTGCGCCATGCCCATGGCCTTGTAACAGAAACAAAAAACCGCCCCTGCCGGGGTTTCCGGCGGGGGCGGCTGCCTTTTTATGGAAGATTCAGTCGGCGGCGTGGCGCTGTTTCAGTTCCGCCAGGTAGGCCGCCAGCTCGTCGATGTCGGCGTCGGTGAGGTCGTGGCTTTCGGCCATGGCCGCCACCAGGTTGCGGGCGCTGCCCGCAAACATCCGGCCCAGGGCGCTGCGGCTCTCCACCGGCAGGTAGTCCTGCCGGGTCAGGGCCGCTTTGTACCGGTAGCCCCGGCCTTCCCGCTCCCGGGTCACATACCCCTTGCCTTCCAGGCGGGAAAGCAGGGTCAGCAGGGTGGTGCCCGCCCAGCCGTTGGCGGCCAGGGCCGCCTCCAGTTCCGCCCGGGTCAGGGGGGCCCCCGCCTGCCACAGGGCTTTCATCACTTCCAGTTCGGCGTCGGGCAGACGCTTGGGCTGCTGTTTCATTCTGATGCTCCTTTCACTGGTATCCGTAGCAGATCATCCGCTGGTTGCCGTTGGGCTCCTGCCAGGTGTCGCTCTGCCACTCACCGCACTGGGTGCAGACGCCCCGGTATACGTTGTATTCCGGGTAAATGAAATCCGCCCCGTATACCTTGTGGATGCAGTTGCGCTTTTCCAGCCCGCCTTCCCGGGTATCCACCACCCGGGTCTCCACCGGGCCGCCGCACAGCGGGCAGAGGGCGGGCAGCGCCGGGGGCGTGGCTTCCGCCGGGGCCTGCTCGCCATCGGGGCGCACCTGCCAGGTCTCGCCGTAGTCCTCGCTTACCAGCCAGAAGAGCTGCTCGATGGTGTTGTTGCCCTCCACGGCGTTGCAGTGGACCCGCAGATGCCCGGGGCCGGGATTTTCCTGGTCCACCCCCGCCCCGCAGGTGTGCAGGCCGGGAATGTCGGTATAGGGGATGTCGGATTCCAGGGCCGAAAGGTCCAGCCGTTCCCAGCTGGCCCCGCCATCCACCGTCCGCCACAGGTCCAGGGCGTGGTAGTCGGTGTGGGGTGCCCAGAAGCCCACATTCTCGTTCATCCAGAAGAAGGGCTGGGTGTGCCACCCGCCCAGGTCGGTGTCCGGCGGACAGGACTGCTCGCTCATGAGCTGCCAGTCCCCGCCGTTTTTCCGCAAAAAGCAGAGGTTGACGTCGGTTATATATCCGGGGGTAGGTTCTGCTTCCCGGGCGATGACCAGAAAGGCGGTGTCCGGAGCCAGACATTGATAATCGGCCACCCGGAAAGGCCCGTCCCCCAGCATCGGGGTCAGGTCCAGGGAACTCCGGGTGTAGGTGGTGCCCCCATCCTCGCTGTGCCAGAAGGTGATCCCCCCTTCCCCGTCCGCCATGGCCAGGTCCGCCCGGTCTTCCAGGCGGGTACCACTGTACATCATG
>CAUEKL010000075.1 GCA_959018215.1 uncultured Gemmiger sp. | reverse complement strand
GCCATGGTCCGGCGGCCGGGCAGGGGACTGCCCGGGGCCAGAGCGCCGCTGCGGATGTCGGCGGCCAGCTGGGTGTACAGCTGTTCATACATGGGAGTAGGGCTCTTGGCGGACAGGGTGATCATGGCGGTTCCTCCCTCATGTTTCTATAACTGGCCCCATGAAAAATTCAAATACTGGATATTCACACAAGGCCAGAAACGATTATAATGAGAGCATACCCCGACGGCAGGCAAATGTCAAGCCGCGGGGAAAATCACCGCCGGCAGGCGCAAGGCGCCGCGCACAGCCGGCCATGAGGGGAGATTTCAACTATGCAGCCTGCTCTGATCTGGCTTTTGTTCTTTTGTGTGGTGGTGCTGGTTCTGGTCTTTGCCGCCTTGTCCCACACCCGGTTTACGGTCCAGAAGATCGCGCTCATCGGTGTGATGGCCGCACTCAGCTTTGTGGCCTATGAGTTCTTCCGGATTCCCAACATTCTGGGCACCGGTTCCTCCTTCCACCTGGGCAACACCTTCACCGCTCTCACCGCCATGCTGCTGGACGGCGTTTCCGGCGGTCTGGCCGGAGCCATCGGCCTGTCTCTGGCGGATATCGTGGCCGGTGACCCGGGGTACGCCATCACCACCTTCCTGCTCAAGTTCATCATCGGTCTGGTGTGCGGCGCTGCCAGCCACCGCCTGTTCCATCTGGCCGACCGTCACCCCGCCCGCAAGGTGGGCGCGGACCTGAAGTACCTGTCCATGGTCACCGGCAGTGCCTTCAGCGGTCTGCTGGTCAACGTCTTTACCGACCCCTTCATCGGGTACTTCCGCAACCGGTACATCTTCGGGCAGGATGTGGACCTGGCCGCCACCATGACCAAGGTGGCCAGCGGGGTGACGCTGGTCAACTCGCTGCTGTCCACCGCCTGTGCCGTGGTGCTGTACCTGGCCCTGCGTCCCGCCCTGGAAAAGGCCCGCCTGCTGCCCGGTACCCGCCGTATGCACGCCTGAGCCCAACACAGCAACCAACCGAAAAACCGCCGGTCCCCTAGGGGACCGGCGGTTTTTGCTTGTTTCAGAAATCCGGTTTGGAGGCAATGCGGTCGGTGATCTCGTCCAGAGCCGCCAGAACCTGTTCGGCGCCGAACTTTTTCTGGTTTTCCGTATAGGTGTAGTACGCACCCTGCACCTGGTAGGTCAGCAGGATGTTGAACCGGGCGTTGTTGCGGGTTTCGGGCACGATGGAAAAGATGTGCTCCTTGATGCCCCGCTCGATGCTGATGGGCAGTACCGCCGCCTGGGACCCGGAAAACAGGATATTGGTCAGGTTTTCGTGGGCGGCAAAGGAGGCAAACAGCTCCCGGGTGAACCGCTTGCGGTCGGTGAGGAAGCTGTCCGGCTGTTCCAGGCTGTCCAGCATCATGCGGATGACCTCGCTCTGCATCTGTTCCGAAAGATCATAAATGTCGTGGTAGTGCAGGTAAAAAGTGGCTTTGCTGATCTGCGCCAGCTCGGCCAGCTCCTTTACCGTAATGCGTTCCAGCGGTTTGTGGGCCCGCAGCTGCAGGAACGCGTTGCGGATGCTCTGCCGGGTCTTTTTTTCTCTCATGTCCATGGTTCCGCCTCCCTTGTCGATTTTTCAAAACCGTCCAGTATTGTACACATTGTCAAATCCGCAGATGGAACAGGGGTGTTGTGTCTGCTATATTGATTATAGTAAATTACTGGACGACAGTCAAATAAATATGGAGGCAACCCCCTATGGACTTTTACGGCTTTTACACCGGGCAGCTGTTTGATGCCTATGAATTCCTCGGTGCCCATCCCGGGGTGGAGGGAACGGTATTCCGCACCTTTGCCCCCGGGGCGGTGGGCATCGACCTGCTGCTGGACGGCCAGCCCCGCCCCATGCACAAGATCGGCGACGGCAATTTCTATGAGCTGACGGTGCCGGATGCACCCCCCGGCACCCCTTATGAGTACCGCATTCACACCCGCAACGGGCAGTTCACCGACCATTGTGACCCCTACGGCTTCGGCATGGACCTGCGTCCGGCCCACCGGTCCATCGTGCGGGATCTGGGCGAGTATACCTTCACCGACGCCCACTGGATGCGCACCCGCACCGACCGCCGCAATACACCTCTGAACATCTACGAGATGCATCTTGGTTCCTGGCGGCGCAAACCGGACGGCACAGTGTACAACTATGAAGAGCTGGCTGAACCTCTGGCCGACTACCTGTGCGAGAGCGGCTACAACTATGTGGAATTCCTGCCCCTGGCGGAACATCCCTGTGACGAAAGCTGGGGCTACCAGATCACCGGGTTCTTTGCCCCCACCAGCCGGTACGGCACCGCCGCCCAGCTCATGGCGTTGGTGGATACCCTCCATCGCCGGGGCATCGGGGTCATCATGGACTTTGTGCCCGCCCACTTTGCCCTGGACCCTTACGCCCTGGCCCAGTATGACGGCACCGCCCTGTACGAATATCCCCACAACGATGTGGGCGTCAGCGAATGGGGCAGCTGCAATTTCATGCACTCCCGGGGGGAGGTGCGCAGCTTTCTGCAGTCGGCAGGGCATTACTGGCTGGAAAAGTTCCACTTTGACGGCCTGCGGTACGACGCCATCAGCCGGATCATCTATTGGCAGGGGGACGAGCGCCGGGGCGTCAACGGCAACGGGGTGGAGTTTCTGCGCACCATGAACCGGGGACTCAAGCAGCGCCACCCCGGCTGTCTGCTGGCGGCGGAGGATTCCACCTGTTTCGAGGGCATCACCCGCCCGGCGGAGCAGGGGGGACTGGGCTTTGACTACAAGTGGGACCTGGGCTGGATGCACGACACCCTCTCCTTTTTGCAGACCGACCCGCCATACCGCCCGGACAACTACCACAAGCTGACCTTCTCCATGATGTACTATTATAAGGAACGGTATCTGCTGCCCTTCTCCCACGACGAGGTGGTCCACGGCAAGGCCACCATTCTGCAGAAGATGAACGGCGGCTACGACGGCAAGTTTCCCCAGGGGCGGGCGCTGTACCTGTATATGATGACCCACCCGGGCAAAAAGCTGAACTTCATGGGCAGCGAGATCGGCCAGCTGCGGGAGTGGGACCCGGCCCGGGAACAGGACTGGTGCCTGCGCAGCTACCCCAACCACGACGGGTTCTACCACTATATCCAGGCGCTCAACCGGCTGTATCTGGAGGAACCGGCCCTGTGGCAGCAGGACGATGACCCCGAAGGCTTTGCCTGGCTGGACTGTCACCGGGAAAGCCAGTGCGTCTATGTGTTCGAGCGCCGGGCCGGGCATCGCCGGGTGGCTGCGGCCATCAATTTCAGTGACAAGCCCCAGACTTTTGCCGTGCCGGTCACGGCCCAAACCGCCCGGGGGCTGCTGTACAGCGACTGGCAGCCCTACGGCGGTATGACACCGGAAGGGGAGTGCCCCTGCACCGTGGCGGAGCAGAAACTGGGCGGCACCCTGGCTCCCTTCTCGGCTGTTCTGCTGCAGCTGGAATGACCCGGCGGCCTTTTCAGTCATAAACAAAAGCGCGCCCTGCATGGCACACGGGCCATGGCAGGGCGCGCTTGACTTTGCAATTCTTGCGCCGCGATTCTTGCGGATATTGCCGAAATGCGGGCGGACATCCGCCGCCGGAATCCTCAGGAGTCGGATTCGTCGGGTCCGCCGTACAGGGTGATGTATTCGGTGGGTTCGGGCTTGCGCTTGCACAAAACGGCGGCGACCAGCGCCAGAACACCGGCCAGAACAGCCAATGCAGCGATCATTTTGAGAACGTTTTTCATCAGGCGTACCTCCCTGCCCCGCAAAGGGCGCGCAGTATCATACTATGCTTGCGTCCAGTATACCACACCCGGCGGCAAAAGGCAATGCAAAACCCCGGCCCGGCCGGGCAAAGCCCCAAGAAAATGTTTCCAAGTTATGGACATTGTGTAAAATTTGACCGCCTGTGCGGCCTTGACTTGGCCGCGCAGGCGCATTAAAATAAACCATGTATAATTTTGTCTTTTTGGCGGATCACACCGCCAAAAAGCGCCATTAAAGGAATGGGGGAACAGGATCCATGTTGAAAATCCTGAAGCGCTCCGCCAAAGGCGCCCGTGTCCCGCATGAGAAATCGACGGCCGACATGCCCACCGTGCGTATGCCGGTGCCCAAAAATGTCGTCATTCCCATGTCGATGCACATCGGTGCTCCGGCGGAACCCGTCGTCAAAAAGGGCGATCAGGTGTTCGTTGGCACCCTGATCGGCAAAGCCGGCGGTTTTGTCAGTGCCAATATCCACTCCAGCGTGTCCGGCACGGTGGTTGACGTGGCGCCCATGCGCATGGTCAACGGTCCGGTCTGCCAGGCTGTGGCCATCCAGTGCGACGGCAACCAGACAGTGGACCCGGCCTGCGTGCCGCCCACGGTCACCGATAAGGAATCCCTGCTGGCTGCCATCCAGGCCTGTGGCCTGGTGGGTGTGGGCGGCGCGGGTTTCCCGACCCACGTCAAGCTCATGGCCAAGGTGGACACCCTGCTGATCAATGCGGCCGAGTGTGAGCCCTATCTGACCACCGACGCCCGGGAGATGCTGGAATGCAGCGATACCATCCTGTCCGGCATCCAGGCGGTCATGAAGTACTGCGAGATCCCGAACTGCATCATCGGTATCGAGCGCAACAAGCCTGCCTGCATCGACCTGATGTGCTCCCTGACCCGGGACATGAAGGGCGTTTCGGTCAAGCCGCTGCCCATGCGGTACCCCCAGGGCGCTGAAAAGACCCTGGTGGAAACCTGCACCGGCCGGGAAGTGCCCCAGGTCGGACCTTCCGGCAAGGCAGGTCTGCCCGCGGACTGCGGCTGTATCGTCATGAACGTGACCTCCGTGTCCACCCTGGGCAAGTACCTCAAGACCGGTATTCCTCTGGTGAGCAAGCGTGTCACCGTGGACGGCGACGCCATTGCCAAGCCCCAGAACATCGAAGTGCCCATCGGCACCCTGTACCGGGATGTCATCGAAGCCTGCGGCGGCATCAAGCCGGACGTGGAACTGGGCAAGATCATCTTCGGCGGTCCCATGATGGGCGGCGCTTCGCCCAGCGCGGACTTCCCGGTGCTCAAGCAGAACAACGGCCTGCTGCTGTTCAGCCGCAAGGCGGCCGTTCTGCCTGCCGCCCAGCCCTGCATCCGCTGCGGCCGGTGCATCAGCGCCTGCCCCATGGGTCTGGAACCGGTGGTCATTGTGGAAAATCATAACAAAAAGGATACCGCGGCCCTGAAGAGCCTGTGCGTGGACCTGTGCGTTGCCTGCGGCAGCTGCACCTATGTCTGCCCGGCCAAGCGCCCGGTTTCCCAGGCTGTCACCCAGGCCAAGGCCTGGTATCTCAGCGAAATGCGCAAGGGAGGTAAGTAACGATGGACCAGGTTTTGTTCGTAACTGCCTCGCCCCATATCCGGGACGATTCCAGCACCCGCAGCCTGATGGGCAACGTCCTCAAGGCTCTGGTGCCCTGCATCGTCGCGGCGGCGCTGATCTTCGGCTATGAGGCCCTCATCACCGTGGCCGTCACCACGCTGGCCTGCGTGGCTTTTGAGTATCTGTACTGCCTGATTATGAAGAAACCCAACCCGGTGGGCGACCTTTCCGCCTGCGTCACCGGCGTGATCCTGGCGCTGAACTTCCCCGTGGGTCTGCCGCTGTGGATCTGCGTGGTGGGCGCCTTTGTGGCCATCGTGGTGGTCAAGCAGCTGTTCGGCGGCATCGGCTTCAACTTTGCCAACCCGGCACTGGTGGGCCGTATCGTGCTGTTCCTCAGCTTCACCGCCCGCATGACCGCTTACGTCTATCCCGACATGGCGGTGGATGCCCTGGCTTCCGCTACCCCGCTGGCCGACAGCGTGGACAAGACCACCGTCAGCCTGCTGGACCTGTTCCTGGGCCTGCACGGCGGTATGATGGGCGAGACCTGCATCCTGGCCATCCTGCTGGGTCTTGTCTACCTGCTGGCTACCGGCACCATCGGCTTTGCCATCCCCGGCAGCATTGTGGGCACCGTCTTTGTGCTGTCCTGGATCGCCACCGGCAGCCTGCATGCCGCTGTGGCTGAGATCATGGCCGGCGGCCTGCTGTTCGGTGCCGTCTTTATGGCCACCGACTACGTCACCAGCCCCTTCACCACCAAGGGCAAGCTGATTTACGGCATCTTCATCGGTCTGGTGACCTTTGCCATCCGCTATTTCGGCAGCATGAACGAAGGTATGAGCTTCGCCATCCTGCTGGGCAACCTGATGGTGCCCTGGTTCAACGCCTGGAGCCACCAGATCCCGCTGGGTTACAAGAAACCCAAAAAGCAGAAAAAGGCCGCCAAGGAAGCGGCCAAGGAAGGGGGCAACGCCTGATGGCTGAGAAAAACGCAAAGACCCCCGCGCAGGAGTCTGCTTTCAAGACGATGATCTACCCGGTCATCATTCTGGTTGTCATCTGCGTGGTGTGCAGCGCCGCCCTGGCCGCGCTGAACGACGCCACCAAACCCATCATCCAGGCCAACCAGGAAGCCGCCACCCAGGAAGCGTACATGGGCGTTCTGCCCGGTGTCACCGATCCTTCCGCCCTGACCACCGTGGACGGTCTGCAGACCCCCGGCGTGCAGGGTGCCGTGACCACCGCCGACGGGCTGGTGGCCGTCAAGGCTTCCGCCGCCGGTTACAGCGGCAAGGAAGTGGTTGTGTACGTTTCCTTTGACGCTTCCGGCAAGATTCTGGCCACCAGCGTGGACGCTTCCACCCAGACCACCGGCATCGGTTCCAAGACCATGAACGAAAGCTTCTGGTCCGGTTTCCTGGGCTGGGATGCCTCCCAGCATGTGTCCGCCGGCAACCCCGTGGATACCATCGCGGGTGCCACCATTTCTTCCAACGCTGTCATTTCGGCCTATAACAGCGCCATCGACTGCTACAACAATGAGATCAAGGGGGTGGCCTGACCATGAGCGAAAAACAAAGCCTGTGGAAGATCTTCACCGCCGGTATTATCCGTGAAAACCCGGTCCTGCGCCTGGTGCTGGGCTGCTGCTCGGCCCTGGCCGTCACCACCACCGTTTCCGGCGCGTTGGGCATGGGTCTGTCCATGACCTTCGTGCTGGTATGCTCCAACATCGTCATTTCCGCCCTGCGCAAGGCAATTCCCGATAAGGTCCATCTGCCCTGCTACATCGTCATCATCGCCACCTTCGTCACCGTGGTCCAGATGGTGCTGGAAGCCTACGCCCAGGATCTGTACGACTCCCTGGGTGTGTTCCTGGCCCTGATCGTGGTCAACTGCATCATCCTGGGCCGTGCCGAAATGTTCGCCTGCAAGCACACGGTGGTGGAATCCGCCGTGGACGGCGTGGGCATGGGTCTTGGCTACATCATCACCATGCTGCTCATGTCCAGCGTCCGTGAGATCATCGGCAACGGTTCCTGGATGGGCATCACCATCATCCCCGAAAGCGTGGACCGTATGGGCATCATGAACCAGGCTCCCGGCGGCTTCTTCGTCTTCGGCTGCCTGATGGCCTTGTGCGTCTTTATCGAGAAAAAGACCAACCATCCCATTGAGCGCAAGACCTGCGGCGAAGTCATGTTGGACGAGATCGACGCCGCCAAATCCGAGGGAGGTGACCAGGCATGAACAATCTCGCTGTGTTTGCGACCATCTTCTTCAACCTGATCCTGGTCAACAACTACGTTCTGGTCCAGTTCCTGGGCATCTGCCCCTTCCTGGGCGTTTCCAAAAAGGTGGACTCCTCCACCGGCATGGGCCTGGCGGTCATCTTCGTCATGGTCATTGCCACGGCGGTCACCTTCCCGCTGCAGATCTTCCTGCTGGATGCCTATGATCTGGGCTACATGCAGACCGTCGTCTTCATCCTGGTCATCGCCGTGCTGGTTCAGCTCATCGAGATCACCCTGAAGAAGTACGTGCCCGCCCTGTACACTGCTCTGGGCGTGTACCTGCCCCTGATCACCACCAACTGCTGCGTGCTGGGTGTCACCATCCTGGCTGTGCAGGACTATACCGATGTGGTTGCGGCCCAGGGCTTTGGCATGGCCTATGCCGAAGCGCTGATCTGCGCCGCCGGTGCCGGTGTGGGCTTCCTGGTGGCCATGCTGCTGTTCTGCGGTGTGCGCCAGCGTGTGGAATCCGCCAACCCGCCGGAAAGCTTCAAAGGTCTGCCCATCACCCTGGTGTCGGCGGCCATCACCTCGATGAGTTTCATGGGCTTCGGCGGCCTGGTTGAAAACATCATCAACGCACTGCTGTAACAGAAGGAGGGGGACTAAGTATGAATCCGATCATTCTTGCGGTCGCCGTCCTGGCGGTGCTGGGCCTGGTAGGCAGTATCGTGCTGGTGCTGGCTTCCAAGTTCATGGCTGTGTATGAGGACCCGCGCATTGCGGAAATCACCGCCTGCCTGGCGGGTGCCAACTGCGGCGGCTGCGGCTACGCCGGCTGTGCCGACTACGCCAAGGCCATTGTGGAGGACGGCGCGCCCACCTTCAAGTGCGCGCCCGGCGGCGATAAGGCTGCCGACGCCATCAATACCATCATGGGCAGTGAGACCAGTGACCGTCCCAGCCTGAAGGCGGTGGTCCTGTGCAACGGCGGCGAAAACTGCGGCAAGCGGTTTGACTACCAGGGCATCCAGACCTGCGCCGCTGCGGCTTCTGTGGCCGGCGGCCCCAGCGCCTGCGCCTTCGGCTGCCTGGGCCTGGGTGACTGCACCCGCGCCTGCATGTTCGACGCCATCCATGTGGTCAACGGCGTGGCGGTGGTGGACCGTACCAAGTGCACCGGCTGCTCTGCCTGCATGAACGTCTGCCCGCGCCATGTCATCGACATGAAGCCCATCGCCCCGCAGCCTGTGGTGGAATGCTCCAACACCGACCGCGGCGCCATCGTCAACAAGACCTGCAAGGTGGGCTGCATTGCCTGCGGTCTGTGCGTCAAGAACTGCCCGCAGCAGGCTATCTTCCTCAAGAACAACGTGGCCGTCATCGACTACACCAAGTGCAACGGCTGCGGCACCTGCGTGACCAAGTGCCCGAAGAAGGTCATTCACTGGGTGGAAGGCAAACCCACCTCGGTGGACGCCCCGGTGCCCGAGCACCAGGTCCTGTAATGGCTCCGGCCTGAACAAATCCAATCAAAACGCCGCCCCGGCAGGGAACATCCCACGCCGGGGCGGCGCTTTTTGTATATGCGTTTTTCTCAGAACAGATGGTCGGCAGGGTAGAGCCCTTCCTGGCTCATGCGGCGCAGGGCCTGCACCAGTTCGGGTTTGTCCTCCCGGTAGGTGATGCCGTGCCAGCGGTCGGAACTGGTGAGCACAGTGACCTGGGCGGTACCCTGTTCCAGAGCAGCGGTGACCACACTGGGCAGGTAATATTCACACTTCAGCGGGTTCACCGGCAGGCTGGCTTCCAGGAACGCGGCAAAGCCCTCCCGGGCGCGGTCGAGAAAATCCGGGGTGAAGCCCCACAGGTTCATGGACACCACCGCGTCGGCGGGCAGGTCGGTCCAGTGGGCCCCGTCGTCCTCGGTAAAGTGGATGCCGCTCTCGTAAGTCTCGATGCGGGTGCGCTCGGTCACGCTGACCAGCCGGTTGTGCTCGTCCAGGGTGCAGACGCCCCGGGACACCGACCCGTTGGCGCTCACCGTGTTGCCCAGCAAAAAGCCCACCATGCACCAGGGCGCCGGAGAGCCGGACTTGGCTTCGGCGTTGGCCAGGTGGTCATAAATCAGGCGGAACCCCTGGGGACCGTAGTAGTCGTCGGCATTGATGACCGCAAAGGGCGCGTCGATAACCTCTGCCGCCGACAGGATAGCGTGGGCGGTGCCCCAGGGCTTGATCCGGCCTTCCGGCACCGCAAAACCCGCGGGCAGTTTGTCCAGGGTCTGGTAGGCGTAGCGCACCTGCAGCCCGGCCTTTTCGGCCCGGGCGCCCACACTGGAGCGGAACGCCTCGTCGATCTCCGGCTTGATGATAAAGACCACCGTCTCAAACCCGGCACGGCGGGCGTCGTACAGGCTGTAATCCAGAATGGCCTCCCCGGCAGGTCCCACCGGGTCGATCTGCTTCAGGCCGCCGTACCGGCTGCCCATACCGGCCGCCA
>CAUEKL010000074.1 GCA_959018215.1 uncultured Gemmiger sp. | reverse complement strand
GAGTACGGCAGCGGCGGCCACAAAGGCCGCGACTACGCCGCTCCCGGCGGTACCCCCATCCATGCGGTGGCTTCCGGTCAGGTCATCACGGTGGACAGCCATTACAGCTACGGCTACTATGTCATGATCTACCACGGCACCGCTGATGACGGCAACAACTACACCACCCTGTATGCCCATATGAACTCCTGGCCCGCCGTCAGCGTGGGGCAGACGGTTTCCCAGGGGGATGTCATCGGGTACGTAGGTTCCACCGGCAACTCTACCGGCAACCATCTGCACATCGAACTGCGCCAGAACGGTGCCCGCATCAATCCGGCCCTGTATATCCCGGCTTAATTTGTTTAGGAGGCGTTCCCATGGAAAATCATCATAAGAACGGCGTCCGCGTGGTCTGCCTGGTCATCGCGGTGCTGATGGTTGTGAGCCTGTTTTCCTCGGTCGTTTATTCCCTGGTCTGATCTTACCGCCAAGACTGTGGCAGACGGCTTTTGTTCCGCCTGCCGGATAAGGAGATTGCCTGATTCATGAGCAGAAAAGTCAACCTGGCCGTGGCCGCCACCGTCACCCTCATCGCAATGGCCGTGACCTTCTCGATCACCATGGTCGTGTCCATGGATATGTTCAACAGCACCGTTTCCAGCGTCAAGAACAAGGAACGGATGTATAACAAACTGTCCGAGATCGACCGCTATGTCCGCGATAACGAATATTTCGACATCAACGAGGATACCCTCAACGATACCATTGCTTCCGGCTATATGCTGGGTATCAGCGATAAGTACGCCCGCTACTACTCCGCCAAGGCCTACACCGAAAAGGTGGGGGTGGAGACCGGCCGTCTGATGAACATCGGTGTGTCGGTAGTCAAGGATTCTTCCTCCGGCTACGCCCGCATCATCCGGGTGTACAGCAACAGCCCGGCCAGTGAGATCGGCCTGCAGGTGGGGGGCTTCATCACCACCATCGGGGACACCAGTGTGCGCACCATGACCGATACCTCCGCCATCAACTCCGCCCTGCTGGGAGAGGAAGGCACCACCGTCAGCATCACCTATCTGAACCCGGACCGCCAGGAACAGCCTGCTGTGGAACTGGTGCGCTCCAACTACACCACCAACACCGTATTCACCCAGATGACCGGCGACGGCTGCGGATATGTGTGCATTGACGCTTTCGCTTCCACCACCGGCACCGAGTTCCGCACCGCCGTGGAAGACCTGATCAACCAGGGGGCCAAGGCGCTGGTCTTTGACCTGCGCAACAACACCGGCGAATCCCTGGATGCCGCCCTGGTGGCTGCCGACTACTGCGTGCCTGCCGGTCTGATGGCCCAGAGCCAGGCCAAGGACGGCGCCCTCACCGACCTGCGCATCTCGGATGACCACGAAGTTACCATCCCCATGGTCTGCCTGGTCAACGGCAACACAGCCGGCGGCGCCGAACTGTTTGCCAATGCCCTGCGCAAGATGGCCGGTGCCAGCATTGTGGGCACCACCACCGCCGGCAAGGGCGTGGTACTCAGCGAGCCGCAGAGTTTCTCCGACGGCAGTGCCGCGGTCATCACCATCGGCATGCTGCTGGACAATGAAGGCCAGACCTGGAACGGTACCGGCCTGACCCCGGATGTGGAAGCCGCCCTGACTGCCGATGAGCAGAACAGCTACTATGACTTCACGGTGGATACCGACCCGCAGATCAACAAGGCTGTGACTTCGGTCATGGCCATGGTCGGGTAAGGAGGCGGACCTATGCCGGTTTTGACCGACCTTTCCACCATCCGCGACCTGTGCGCGCGGTATGACTTTGCCTTGTCCAAGGGCTTTGGACAGAACTTCATCATCAACCCCGGCATCTGTCCCCGCATTGCCGAAGAGGCGGGCATCGGCCCCGGTTGGGGCGCCCTGGAAGTGGGCCCCGGCATCGGCGTTCTCACCGAACAGCTGGCCAAGCGGGCCGATAAGGTGGTTTCGGTGGAGGTGGACAAGCGCCTGGAACCCCTGCTGGCCGAAACCATGGCCGGGTATGACAACTTCAGGCTGGTCATGGGGGATGTGCTCAAGGTGGACCTGGCGGCTTTGCTGAAGGAAGAATTCGGCGACCGCCCGGTGGCTGTCTGCGCCAACCTGCCCTATTACATCACCAGCCCCATTCTCATGCGTTTGCTGGAAGAGAAACTGCCGGTGGAGAACATTACCGTCATGGTGCAGAAGGAGGCCGCACAGCGCCTGTGCGCCGCCCCCGGCACCCGGGAAGCCGGGGCCATCAGCTACGCCGTGGCCTACTACTCCACCCCCCAAATGCTTTTCACGGTGCAGCCGGGCAGCTTTTACCCGGCACCCAAGGTCACCAGTGCGGTCATCCGCCTGGATGTCCACAAGCAGCCTGCCGTGGAAGTCCCCGACGGGGACGAGGCTGGGCTGTTCCGGCTGATCCGGGCTTCCTTCTCCCAGCGCCGCAAGACCATTGCCAACGTGGTGGCTTCCGGGCTGAACCTGCCCAAGCCCCAGGTGCTGGAAGCGCTGCAGGCCGCAAATCTGGATGCCCGCCTGCGTCCCGAGCAGCTGACCCTGCAGGACTATTGCCGCCTGCTGGGTGCATTGCGCGGTTGACACCGCCGCCGGACCATGATACAATAATATGGTTCCCGCTGGCATAGCTCAATTGGCAGAGCAGCTGATTTGTAATCAGCAGGTTGCAGGTTCGATTCCTGTTGCCAGCTCCATCACGCCGCAAGCAAACACGCTTGCGGCGTGTTTTTTTATGGAAGAGACAAGAGAAAACGGGTAAAAAACGGCCCCGGAATGGATCTTCATTCCGGGGCCGTTTTTCAGAACTTAATTGGTTTCGCCGTCCTTGGGCAACAGTCCGTATACCTCGTACAGGGTCAGCACATCCTGCAAACTCAGTTTACGGGCAAACAGCTGGCGGTAGGTGGCGGTTTTGACCTTGCCTTCCAGCTTCATCTTGTCCATGCGGGCGGTGGTTTCGGCATACTGCTTCTGCACCGCTTCCAGCATGGCCTCAAAGGCGGCCAGACGCTCCTCGCCGCTCACAGCAGGGTCACCCCCGCGGCTTCGCAGGCGCTGCGGGTCTCTTCGTCCCACAGGCTCACCTGGACTTCGCCCACATGGGCCTTGCCCAGCAGCAGCATGCACAGACGGCTCTGGCCGATGCCGCCGCCCATGGTCAGGGGCAGCTGGCCGTTCAGCAGCATCTGGTGGAAGGGAAGCTCCGCCCGCTCCGGGCAGCCTGCTTCCGCCAGCTGACGGCGCAGGGCCTCGGCGTCCACCCGGATGCCCATGCTGGACAGTTCCAACGCGCAGCCCAGGGGCTTGTGCCAGAACAGGATATCGCAGTTCAGGGTCCAGTCGTCGTAGTCGGGGGCGCGGCCGTCATGGACCTGGCCGGAAGCCAGCTTACCGCCGATTTGCATGATGCAGACGGTGCCGTGCAGCCGGGCGATCTCGTTTTCCCGCTCTTTCGGCGTCAGGTCGGGGTACATGTCCTCCAGCTCCTGGGTGGTGATAAAGGTGACCTCCCGGCCCAGACGGACCTTCTTCAGCTCCGGGAACTTCCAGCGCAGCTCGTCGGCAGTGGCACACACCGCGTCCACAATGTCTCGCACCGTGTCTTTCAGGAAGGGGATGGTGCGCTGCTTCTCGGTCACCACCCGCTCCCAGTCCCACTGGTCCACATAGATGCTGTGCAGGTTGTCGGGGGTCTCGTCCCGACGGATGGCGTTCATATCGCACACCAGGCCCTGCCCGGGGCGGAACCCGTACTTGGCCAGGGCAAAACGCTTCCATTTGGCCAGGCTGTGTACCACCTCGGCCTCCTCATCCAGGCAGGGAACGTCAAACCGCACAGGGCGTTCCACGCCGTTCAGATCGTCGTTCAGGCCGCTGCCGTGGAGCACGAACAGGGGAGCGGTGACCCGTTTCAGGTGCAAAGCGGCGCACAGCTTTTCCTGAAAGATGGTCTTGATCAGGCCGATGGCCTTCTGGGTGTCGTACAAACCAAGAAGGCTCTTGTAGTTCTGCGGGATCTGTGTGTTGGACATCTTCATTTTCCTCCTTTATGTGTCTGCTCAGGCCGGGGCAAACTGGCTCTGGTACAATTGGGCATAGAAGCCGTTCTTGGCCAGCAGTTCTTCGTGGGTACCGCTCTCAATGATGCTGCCGCTCTTCATCACCAGAATGCGGTCGGCATTCTTGATGGTGGAAAGGCGGTGGGCCACAATAAAGCTGGTACGGCCCTTCATCAGTTCCTCAAAGGCATCCTGCACCAGTACCTCGGTGCGGGTGTCGATGCTGGAAGTGGCTTCATCCAGGATCAAGATGGGCGGGCGCCGCAGCATGACCCGGGCAATGCAGAGCAGCTGCCGCTGCCCGGCGCTCAGGTTGTCGCCGTCCTCGGCGATCATGGTGTCGTAGCCCTGGGGCAGACGGCAGATGAAGCTGTGGGCCCGAGCTTTCTTGGCGGCGGCGATGATCTCCTCCCGGGTGGCATCCGGTTTGCCGTAGGCAATGTTCTCGGCCACGGTGCCGCATTTCAGCCAGGTTTCCTGCAATACCATGCCCAGGTTGGCCCGCAGGGAATCCCGGGTCACTGTGTCGATGGGATGGTCGTCCACCTTCAAAGAGCCGCCGTTGATCTCGTAGAACCGCATGAGCAGGTTGACCAGGGTGGTCTTGCCGCAGCCGGTGGGACCCACCAGGGCGATGCGCTGCCCGGGCCAGACCCGCAGGTTCATGTCCTCGATCAGGGGGACCTCCGGCACATACCGGAACTTCACATGCTCAAAGGCGACACGGCCTGCGCCCTGGCACAGCTCCACCGCGTCGGGGGCATCGGGAGTGATGGGGGGCTCGTCGATCAGGTCGAACACCCGCTGGGCGCAGGCCAGGGCGTTCTGCAGCTCGGTCATGACGCTGGAGATATCGTTGAAAGGTTTGGTGTACTGATTGGCGTACTGGAGCAGAGCGGACAGATTGCCCGCGGTGATGCCCCCTGCAATGGCAAAGAGGGCGCCCAGCACCCCCACCGCCGCATACACCAGGGAGTTGACAAAGCGGGTGCAGGGGTTGGACAGGGAAGAGTAGAAGGTGGCCCGCAGCCCGCAGGACTGCAGATCCAGGTTGATGCGCTCGAACCGTTCCTCGGCCCGGCTCTCGTACCCGAAAGCCCGCACCAGATGCTGGTTGCCCACCAGTTCCTCCACCAGACCGGTCATCTCGGCCCGGGTCTCGCTCTGGACCCGGAACATGGAGTAGGTGTGCTGGGCAATGAATTTGGCCACGAAGATGGAAAGAGGGGTCAGCAGCCCCACCACCAGGGTGATGCGCCAGTCGATGGACAGCATGAAGATCAGGGTGACCAGGATGGTCAGCACACCGGTGAACAGCTGGGTAAAGCCCATGAGCAGACCGTCGGAAAACTGCTCCACGTCGGTGGTCAGCCGGCTGATGGTCTCCCCGGGGCGGTGGGCGTCGATGTAGCTTAAAGGAAGTTCCTCCATATGGCTGAAGGCCCGCACCCGGATGTCACGCACCACCTGGAAGGTGATGCGGTTGTTGATGAGGCTCATGAGCCACTGGCTCACCGAGGTCACACAGACCACAATGCCCAGCTGGATGGCCAGCCTGACCAGGCCGGGCAGGTCCACCTGACCGGGACCCAGGATCAGGTCCACACCCAGGCCGGTGAGGATGGGGGCGTACAGGGTGGTAATGACCGTCACGGCGGCCAGAATCAGGGAAATCAGCACCAGCAGGCGGTAAGGGGCAATCAGGTTCAGCACCCGGCGGATGGTATCGCGGCTGGCGGTTTGTTTGGCCTTGCTCATACGGTTTTCTCCACCTCCTCCCGGGAAAGCTGGCTCAGGCAGATCTCCCGATAGACTTCGCAGGTTTTCAGCAGCTCGGCATGGGTGCCGCTGCCCGCCAGGGCGCCGTCATCCAGCACCAGAATCCGGTCGGCACGCTGTACCGCCGTGGCCCGCTGGGACACAATGAATACCGTCATGCCGGAGGTCTTTTCCTTCAACGCCTTGCGCAGGGCCGCGTCGGTGGCGTAGTCCAGGGCCGAGGCGCTGTCGTCCAGAATCAGGACGGCGGGGCGGGGGACCAGCGCCCGGGCAATGGTCAGGCGCTGACGCTGTCCGCCGGAGAAGTTGCGCCCGGCGGTCTCCACCGGCTCATCCAGGCCCTTCGGCTTGCCCCGGACAAAGTCCGCCGCCTGGGCGATCTCCAGCGCCGCCCAGATCTGTTCGTCGGTGGCATCGGGGCAGGCCCAGCGCATGTTGTCCCGGATGGTGCCGGTGAAGAGCACCGCCCGCTGGGGCACAACCCCGATCATGGTGCGCAGCTGGGCAAAGGGATACTGCCGCACATCGTGGCCGTACAGTTCCACCTTGCCCTCGGTGGCATCGTAGAAGCGGGCAATCAGGTTCACCAGGGTGCTCTTGCCGCTGCCGGTACCGCCGATGACGCCGATGGTCTGGCCGCTCATGGCCCGGAAATCCAGGTCAAGCAGGCTGGGGGCACCGGCGTCCTTGTAGGTGAAGGTCACATGGTCAAACGCCACCGCCGGAGCACCCTCTGCGGGAGCAAGCTCCTTGGCCCCGGATTCAGCCGGGTCGGGCATGCCGGTGGGGGTCTTCAGCAGTTCATTGACCCGGATACCGCTGGCCAGGGCCCGGGTCACCGAGATGACCAGGTCGGCCATGCGCAGCAGGTTGGTCAGGATCTGGTTCATGTAGCTGATCAGGGCAATGATCTCACCCTGGGTCAGGGCTCCGTCGTTGACCAGGGCGCCGCCCCGCACCAGCACCACGATGATGCCGAAGTTGACGATGAGGTAGGTCATGGGGTTCATCAAAGCGGAGATGCGCCCCGCCGTGGTCTGGACCTTTTTCAGGGTATCGTTGGTTTTGGTGAAATCCCGGATCTCATCCTCCTGGCGGGAAAACGCCCGCACCACACGGGTGCCCACATAGTTCTCCCGGGTCAGCAGGGTGACCTTGTCCAGCATGCTCTGGGCCTGGTGGTAGCGGGGCACGGTGATGCGCATGATGAGATAGATCACCAGAGAGATCAGCACCGTGACCAGCAGGAACCAGGCGGTCATCTGGGGGCTGATGGACAGGGCCATGATCAGCGCGCCGATGACGATGAAGGGGGAACGCAGCAACAGCCGCAGGGTCATGTTGACGCCGTTCTGCAGCTGGTTGATGTCGCTGGTCATGCGGGTGACCAGGGTGGGGGTGCCGATACCGTCCAGTTCGGTGTAGGACAGGGTATTGATGTGGTGGTACAGGTCCCGGCGCAGTGCCGTGCCGTACCCCAGTGCGGTCTTGGCGGCAAAATACTGGGCCGTCACGCTGGAAGCCAGCCCCACCACGGCCAGCAATACCAGCAGCCCGCCCTGACGGGCAATCTGACCCACGTCCCGGTTCTGGATGCCGGTGTCCACGATGGCAGCTACCACCAGCGGCACCAGAAGCTCAAAACAGGCTTCCAGCATCTTGAACAGGGGGGCCAGGACGGTTTCCCGTTCATAGCCTTTGAGATAACGCAGCAATCTACGCATGCTTTACCCACCTTTGTATAAAAAATGCAGAAATATTATACCACGCACACCCGCATTTGTCAGCGTTTTTGCCCGGTTTCGATGATTATTTGCCCGCTGCCCGCCTATACTGGTTGTAGTTTATTCACACAGCGGGCGCACCGTCCGGCGCGCCGAAAGGGGAGTCATATGCTGTATTTTCATAAAGGTTTGTCCTGCTCCGCCGCCCGCACGGTGGGGCGGGCTTTGTCTCTGGCCGGGCAGCAGGGGTGCACCGCGGCCGATACCGGCCACCTGCTGCTGGCCATGCTGCAGACCGCTCAGGGTCCGGCGGCGGACTTCCTGCGCCGCAAGAACATCAGCGAGACCACATTGCGCAGCTGCCTGGCCGGGCGGGCCTGCACCGGGCGCAGCATCCGCCTGACCCGGCGGGACCTGGCTCCCGAGATGAGCAAAGCCCTGGAGTTTGCGGTGCTGGGAGCCCATGCGGCCCGGGTACCTCGGGCGGAAAATGAGCATCTGCTCTGCGCCATGCTGGAGGACTGTTCCTGCACAGCCAGTGTCTGGATGGCCTCTCTGGGAGTGGAGGTCCCCCTGGCTGCCCGGGAATGCCGGCAGCTGTCCGGGCAGCTGATCCTGCCTTCCAGCGCCCCGCGCATGAGCACCAGCCGGGGCAGCAAACCCAGTGAAAAATATGGCCGGGACCTGACCCGGCTGGCCCAGGAAGGCCGCCTGGACCCGGTGCTCTGCCGGGACAAGGAACTGGACCGGATGATCGAAATCCTCTGCCGCCGCCAGAAAAACAACCCTTGCCTGCTGGGGGAACCGGGCGTGGGCAAAAGCGCCCTGGCCGAAGCCCTGGCCCAGCGCATTGCCGCCGACCAGGTGACCCAGAGCTTGCGGGGTCGGCGGGTGCTGGCCCTGGATATGGCGGCGATGGTGGCGGGCACCAAATACCGCGGCGACTTTGAGGAACGGTTCAAAAGCCTGCTGGAAGAACTCTACCGGGACCGCATGACCATCCTGTTCATTGATGAGATCCACATCATTGCCGGAGCCGGGGCGGCGGAAGGCGCCATCGACGCGGCCAGCATCCTCAAGCCTATGCTGGCCCGGGGGGAGCTGCAGCTCATCGGAGCCACCACCCCGGAGGAATACCGCAAGACCATTGCCAAGGATACGGCACTGGACCGCCGGTTCGGCAAGGTGATGATCGAGGAGCCTGCCCCGGCGGATGCCGAGACCATTCTGCGGGGGCTCATGCCCCGGTACGAGCGGTATCACAGCGTGACCATCCCGCCGGAAAGCATCCATGCAGCGGTGGAACTGAGCGTGCGGTACCTGCCGGGGCGGTACCTGCCGGACAAGGCCATCGACCTGCTGGACGAGGCCGCCGCCGCAGCCCGGATTGCCAGCGCGGAGAAAGGCGGGCGCCAGGCGTCCCTGACCCCCCAGGACATTGCCCGGGTGGTCAGCAAGGCCAGCGGGGTGCCGGCTCAACGGGTGGGGGAGGCCGAGCGGGAACGGCTGGAACAGCTGGAAAGCCGCCTTTCCGCCGAAGTCATCGGCCAGCCCCGGGCGGTGCACGCGGTGGCCGCCGCCATCCGCCGCAGCCGTACCGGTCTGCGGGAAGCGGGGCGTCCCATCGGCGCCATGCTGTTCCTGGGTCCCACCGGGGTGGGCAAGACCCAGCTGGCCCGCACCCTGGCCAAGAACTGGTTCGGCAGCGAAAAGGCCCTGCTGCGGTTTGATATGTCGGAATATATGGAACAGCACACGGTGGCCCGGCTCATCGGGTCGCCTCCGGGGTATGTGGGCCATGAGGAGGGCGGCCAGCTCACCGAAGCCGTCCGCCGCCGTCCCTACAGTGTGGTGCTCTTTGATGAGATCGAGAAAGCCCACGGGGATATCCAGAACATTCTTTTGCAGATTCTGGAGGACGGTATGCTCACCGACGCCCAGGGCCGCAAGGCGGACTTTTCCAACACCATCATCCTGCTGACCTCCAATTTGGGGGCACGGTGCCTGGTGGGGCAGGCGTCGCCTCTGGGCTTCGGCACCGCCGCCGAGGACACCGCCCGCCGCAGCAAGCAGGCGCTGCAGGAAGCCAAGGAATATTTCCGCCCGGAACTTATGGGCCGCCTGGACGATGTGGTGGTCTTTGATCCCCTGGGCCCGGCCCAATTGGCGGAAATCGCGGGCAAGCTGCTCACCGAACTGGAAGAGCGGGCTGCCCGGCAGGGGTACACCCTGCGTCATACCCGGGCCGCTGCGGCAGCCTTGGCCGGGCGGGAGGTGCCCCCTTACGGGGCCCGGGACCTGCGCCGGAAGGTCAGCCGGGCGGTGGAGCAGGCCCTGGCCGACCGCATTGCCGACGGCACCGCCCATCCCGGGGTGACCTACACCGCCGACGCCGACGCCAATGGCCACATCATCCTCAGCGACAGCGACCTGGCTGCCTGCGTATAAAAAAGAAGTGCCTTCCTTTTTAATAAGGAAAGCACTTCTTTCTTTTGGTGGTATGTACAGGAAACTTACAGGTTTTGGACCTTGAATTCCTGTTCGCAGTAGATGCAGCGATACCGTCCGCTGG
>CAUEKL010000073.1 GCA_959018215.1 uncultured Gemmiger sp. | reverse complement strand
CAAACGAACTCCTTGCCGCAATCCTTGCATACCAAAGTCTTGTCTTCGAACATAATGGGTATCTCCTCTTAAAAATATTTGCCCGCGGAAGATTTCAACCAACGCCTGCTTGGTAAGGACCAAAGGAAGAACTGATTGCTAAGCTACTTGGGGCAGGTTACTATATGACCAAGGCGGCCGGAACCGTCCAAGTCCAAAAGGTGGTCAGCGCGCGGCGCGCAGTTTGCGGCGGGCACGAGCCAGAGCGTTTTCCACCGCACGGGGCGGGCGGTCCAGCACCCTGGCGGTCTCGGCGGGAGAAAGTCCGTCCAGACTGGCCAGCAGCGCGGCGCGCTCCAGCGGGGAAAGCAGGGTGTCGATCTGCGTCAGTACATCGGTGCGGTTTTCACTGGCGATGGCCAGTTCCTCCGGACCGGGCGCAGCTTCGTCCTCCGGCAGCGGCACGCTGTCGTTCAGCGGCGCGTGCTTTTTGCGGGTGGCGGCGCGGTGGGCGTCGCGCTGGGCATTGACAATGCAGTTTGCTGCATAGGATGCAAACGGCACCCCGCGTGAAGGATCATACCCTCGTACCGCACCGAACAGACCGATGAGCCCTTCCTGCACGGCATCGTCAAATTCCAGGCCGGGGGCCTGGGCGGACCAGGCTCCTTTGCGGATGACCGGCATCATGCGGGCGATCAGCGCCGCCAGGGCGGCTTCGTCCCCGTTGGCGGCGCGCTGCAACATTTCCTCACTGATCGGCTGCATAGACGGCTCCTTTGGGACGGCGCGGTTACGGTAGTTCCCATTGTAGCGGCTGTGCCCGCGTTTGTCAATCATTTTCTGCCGGATAATGCCGCAGGCAAGGGCTTTTTCGGCTCAGTTATTCCGCCCGGTAAAGTAGTTCAGCAGCTCCACGGCCAGGATGATGACCACCGTCACCACAAAAACGCCGCCCCAGCCCATGCCCGCCTTGGGCAGGACTTCCAGCAGATTTTGAATATTCAGCATGGCATATACTCCTTATTATAAAAGCGGAATCAGGCGAACAGGGTCAGGATCATGCCGCCGGCAATGACCGAGGCGATCTGGCCGGACACGTTGACCCCCACCGCGTGCATGAGCAGGAAGTTCTGGTTGTCCTCCTGCAGGCCCATCTTGTTGATGACCCGGGCCGACATGGGGAAGGCGGAGATGCCCGCCGCGCCGATCATGGGGTTGATCTTGGTCTTGGCAAAAAGGTTGTAGATCTTGGCCACCACAACGCCGCCCACCGTGTCGAAGACGAAGGCCACCAGGCCCAGGCCCAGGATCATGAGGGTCTGCACGGTGAGGAAGCTGGACGCCTGCATCTTGGTGGAGACGGTCAGGCCCAGCAGCAGGGTGATGAGGTTGGCCAGGTCTTTCTGGGCGGTCTCGGACAGACCTTCCAGCACGCCGCACTCCCGCACCAGGTTGCCGAACATCAGAAAGCCGATGAGGGCCACGCTGCGGGGAGCCACCAGACCGGCGATGATGGTGATGATGATGGGGAACAGGATCTTGGTGGTCTTGCTCACCGGGCGGTCGGCGTAGCCCATACGGATGCGCCGCTCCGCCTTGGTGGTGACGGCCCGGATGACGGTGGGCTGGATGATGGGCACCAGCGCCATGTAGGAGTAGGCCACCACCACGATGGCCCCCAGATAGTTGGACTGGAAGAAGTTGGCCACAAAGATGGAGGTGGGGCCGTCGGCGGCGCCGATGATGGCGATGGAGGCGGCGTCCTTGATATCAAAGCCCAGCAGGGTGGCCACGCACAGGGTGAAGAAGATGCCGAACTGGGCCGCCGCACCGAAGATCATCAGCTTGGGGTTGGAGAGCAGCGGCGTAAAGTCGATCATGGCGCCGATACCCACAAAGAGCAAAAGCGGGAACAGCTCATTGGCGATGCCGGAGTCAAACAGCACGTCGATGGGGCCCAGCTCGGTGACACCGTCGATGATCTGGGTGACCGCGCCGGACTGGGGCAGGTTGACCAGGATGGCGCCGAAGCCCATGGGCAGCAGCAGAGAGGGTTCCATCTGTTTTTTGATTGCGAGCCAGATCAGCAGCGCGCCGATGATCCACATGACCACCTGCTGCCACTGCAGGTTCAGTACATTGCCGAAAAGTGCCTCCATAGCGAGACAATCCTCCTTTTTAACATTGATTCACTTTATGTCCATTATGGCCGACGCCATTGGCTGTGTCAAGGGCATGAAGGCCTTTTTATCCGCTTTTTTGCCGCCGGAGCCCGCGCTTGTAAAAGGGATGGTTTACCGCTTTAGTGCCTTGACTTGCCATAGCGAAATTGCTACAATGATAGCGGCGGGCCCTTTGAATTTTGGGCACGCTCACCAAGTTCGACCCGGCCGGATTCCGGCTGCGTCCTCAACAGTAAAGGAGAACGCCCATGCGCGTTGCGAACCCCAACGGCTCCCCGGAAAGCCGCAGCACCGCTTTGTATGAAGCCATCCTGCGGCTGGACAATCTGGAGGAGTGCATCCGCTTTTTTGACGATCTGTGTGCCGTGACCGAGCTGCGAACCCTGGAGCAGCGGTACGATGTGGCCAGCTGCCTTTTGCAGGGCAAGGTATACAGTGAGATCCGGCGGGAGACCGGCGCTTCCAGCGCCACCGTTTCCCGCGTGAACCGCATGCTGAACTACGGCACCGGCAGTGTGGCCGCCAGCGTGCGCTATGATTTGGAACACGCGGTCCCCTCCCCTGCCGGGCCGGACACCGCACAGCCCGAAGAATAAAAGGAGGACCCTGACCATGAGCGTACATATCCAGGAATTCGGCCATACCGCAGACGGCACTCCCGTCCAGGTGGCCATTCTGAACAACGGCATTCTGGAAGCCCACATCCTGAGCTATGCCGGTGCCTTGCAGAAGCTGATCGTAAAAGACCGCAAAGGCAACCCGGTGGACGTGGTGCTGGGTTTTGACGATGTGGCCGGCTATGAGAACAACACCTGCTACCTGGGTGCGGTGGTGGGCCGCTACGCCAACCGCATCGGCGGCGCCCGCTTCTTCCTGAATGCGGAGGAATATCACCTGACGGTGAACGACCACGGCAACTGCCTGCACAGCGGCGACCACGGCTTCCACCATGTGGTGTTTGATATGGAGCTGGCCAAGAACGGCGACGACGGGGTGCTGCTGCGGGCTGTGAGTCCCGACGGCACCGACGGCTTCCCCGGCAATGTGACCCTGGAAGTGGAGTACAGCCTGGTGGGCAGCGGTCTGATGATCCAGTACAGCGCCACCACCGACGCCCCCACCGTCATGAACGTCACCAACCACAGCTACTTCAACCTCAACGGCCATGACTCCGGCACCATCCTGGGCCATCGCCTGCAGATGGACGCCCCCTCCTACCTGGAGACCGATGACAACCTGATCCCCACCGGCAAGCTGATCCCCACCGCCGACACCCCCATGGATTTCAGCGAGGAGAAGACCATCGGCCGGGATATTGACGCCGATTACCCCGCCCTGAAGCTGGGCGGCGGCTACGACCACTGCTTTGTGGTGGCCGATACCGGCCTGCGCCACGTGGCCTGGCTCACCGGCCCCCAGACCGGCATCCGGATGGAGACCCTGACCACCCTGCCCGGTGTGCAGCTGTACTCCGCCAACGGCCTGGCCCTGGACATGCCCGGCAAGGGCGGCGCCCAGTACCACGTGCGGGAGGCGGTCTGCCTGGAGACCCAAGACTTCCCCGATGCCCCCAACCATCTGGAGTTCCCGGATACCACCGTCACCCCCAAATCGGCCTACAGCGCCACCACCCTGTACCGGTTTGATCTGGCGCCCCTGTAACCCATAAAAAAATACCGCCGTCCGGTCTTGTGCAGGCCGGGCGGCGGTTTTTGTTTTTTCAGCGAAATGCCGGGGCGATCACAGATGCAGGATCAGCCGGGCAAAGTTGAAGTAGATGAGCAGGGTGGTGGTATCCACGATGGTGGTGATGAGGGGGGATGCCATGACCGCCGGGTCGATGCCGATCTTGCGGGCGGCCAGGGGCAGCGCGCCGCCGATGAGCTGGGAAAGCAGGACGGTGCACAGCAGGGTCAAGCTGACCACCAGGGCCACCCCCAGGCCCACCCGGTCAAACAGGGAGAGCTTGAGGATGTTGCAGACAGCCAGGGTGCCGCCGCACAGGAGGGCGACCCGCATTTCCCGCCAGAGGATACGGGGCAGGTCCCGGGGATGGATGTCCCCCACCGCCACCCCTCGGATGATGGTGGAGGTGCTCTGGCTGCCCGCGTTGCCGCCGGCGTCGGTGAGCATGGGGATGTAGGCGGTGAGGACGGTCACGGCGGCCAGGGCATTCTCATACCCGCGGATGACCAGGCTGGAGAAGGTAGCGCTGAGCATGAGGAAGAGCAGCCAGGGGGTACGGCTCTTGTACAGTTCCCACATGCTCATGCGGAAGTAGGGCTTGTCCACGGGGGACATGGCGTTCATCTTGGCAAAGTCCTCGCTGGCTTCGTCCTGCAGGATGCTGATGGCGTCGTCCACCGTGACGATGCCCACCAGGCGTTTTTCGTTGTCCACCACCGGAATGGCCAGAAAGCCGTATTTTTCAAACAGCTGGGAGGTCTCCTCCCGATCGGTGGAGGTGTGGACGCTGATGACCCCCGGCTCCATCAGGTCCCGGACGGTGCGGTTTTCGTCCTTTTCCAGCACCAGGGCCCGCAGGGAGACCACCCCTTCCAGGGTGCGGTCGGGGCCGGTGACATAGCAGTTGTTGATGGTCTCCTTGTCAAACCCGTTCTGCCGGATGGCGTCCATGGCCTGGCGCACCGTCCAGTCCGGGGAGAGCTCCATGAATTCCGGGGTCATGACGCCGCCGGCGGAATCCTCCGGATACTTGAGCAGTTCGTTGATCATCTGCCGGGTCTCGGGGCCCGCCTGGGCCAGGATGCGCTTGACCACCCCGGCAGGCATTTCCTCCACCAGGTCGGCGGCGTCGTCAGCGCAGAGCTCCTCCACCACCACCTTCAGTTCCTTGTCGGACAAGCCTTCGATGAGGCTCTGCTGGGTTTCGGGGGTCAGTTCGGCAAAGATCTCCGCCGCCAGGTCCTTGGGGCACAGGCGGTAGAGAACGGGGAGTTTTTCGGGGGGCAGATCCTCGAATACCGCCGCCACGTCGGGGGCGGGCAGGGTCTGCAGTACATCACGCAGGCTCTGGTATTTCTTGGCATCATCCAGATGAGCCAGCATGGTCTTGATGGTCTGGATCGTGGTATCAGACATAAAAAAGCTGCCTCCTTTCGGCGGCAGCCTGCTGTTCGGGGTTGGGGTTCAGCCTGCGCAAGGCAAGGCCAAGCCCGGTGGGGCAAAGGTGCGCTTTGTCAAAACCGCACACTTGCCCCGCCGAACTTATCCGAAACGGCGGCTGCCGACTGGTATTCACATCGGTTCACAGGACTACCGGGAAGTTCCATTCGTCAACCACCGTCCTTTCGTTGCAGTATTCGGGGCGAACCCCGCGCACCATAACTCTACCATGCCCCGCATGCCAAGTCAACCCCGGCCGGAAAGAAAATTTTCACGCCCGGGCAAAGAAAATCGGGCAGCCCGAAGGCTGCCCGCCGAAATTGTATTTCCGGGATCTGCTCCTGTTTGAAGCCGGGCTCACTCCATCTCAAAGGAGAGCACTTCCCGCCCGTAGTGCAGCTCGTCCCCGTGCAAAGGCTGCCCGTTGATGACGGCTTCCCCCACCTGATTGTCGTAGGGGTCGTTGCGCCAGTATTCATCCGGCGGGGTGAGCTGGGCGTAAAATTCCCGGTTGGCCACCATGCGCAGAGGGTCCAGGTTGCCGAAATAGTGGCGGCGGCGCGCCTCATCCCCCCGGCGATGGGCACCGGAACCGAAGGAGCAGTCCGCCCACAGCCAGCCGTAAGGGGCAATGTAGAACTGGGCCCAGTCATGACTGGACGCCCCCTGGGGGGTGACGTAGAGGCCGCTCTGCCACCGGGCCGGAACGCCCGCGATGCGGCAGAGGGTGATGAACAGCAGGGCCATGACCCCGCAGTCGCCCCAGCCGGACTTGGCACAGTTGTCCGCGATGGATTCCAGACAGGCATAGGCGGGCTGGTAGCGGTAGTTGGTGTGGGTGGTCACATAGTCGTAGATGGCCCGGGCTTTTTCCACCGGACCGTGACAATTCGCGGTGATCTCGGCGCACAGGGCCCGCAGCCAGGGAGTGAACACAATGTGGGGGGCCTGCTCTTCGGTGCAGAAGGTGGGCTGGGTTTCGTCAGGGATCAGGTGGTCCATATCCTGATATTCCGCCCGGATATGGTAACGGTAGGTCACCGAGAAAGGCCCGTCCCCCGCCTTGCCGTGCCAGAACACCGTGCGCTGTTCGGCATCGCTGTGGGCGAATTCCGCCCCGGGGGTGGCGTCCAGAATCTCGATTTCGCTCTGCTGCTCGCAGGCCGCCGGGATGGGCAGCCAGGCCAGCATCTCCGCCTCCGGGTCGTCGGGATGCTCCGGGCCGATGGTGGCCCGCAGGGTGATGGTGGCCTCCAGGGCGCCCCGCTCCTTCATGGCGGCAATGACCTTGCCCCGTACCCCGGAAGCCGGGTCGGGGGTGAGGCCCCGGGCGATCATGTCCGGGTAGAGGCGCAGCGCCTCCAGAAAGCGGTCCAGGTAGTAGGGCTTTCCCTCGATATAGCGCCAGTCCACCCGGTCAGCTTCCACCAGGGCGTCGAACTCCGCCGGGGTGAAGTCGGGAATTTCCTTCTGCACCAGGGCGATGGCGGCTTCCCGGTCCAGGGTGTAGTTGTCCGGGATGCGGTGCATGATCTGGCGCAGAGCCAGCAGGGCGCCGCGGCCTGCCTGGGGCAGGCGCTCCTCGGCCAGCAGTTTGTCAATACGGGCATTGGCAGCGGAAAAATACCCCGCCATATACAGCCGCTGTACATCGGCGGGCACGCCGGCGGCCAGGTCGGCAAAGACCGCATTCCGGTCCATGGAAATTCCCCCTTACATTACGATCTCACGATAATACGTTGTGTTTACCGTCTTATCCTGCTCGGCGATGAGGGCGATGCAGCCGTCCAGCGTCTTGGCCACATCGTCCAGGCTCTTCCACTGAGCCGCAGCGGGCTTGACCCGACCTTCCAGGTAGGGGCCGATGTCGGTGTGGGAGCAGGCGCCCTCGATGAGGTAGGCGCCTTCCCTGGCGGGCTGGATCTGGGGTTCAAAACCGTTGTCGCTGCCCATGCTGGTCAGCAGGAAACCGCCCTTGCGGCCCCGGCCGCCCACCAGGATGCGCACCCCCACCGGCTTGATCTCCTCCAGGGTGCGGGCCTTTTCAGCCATGACCCGGACAGCCTTTTCCAGGGTGATGTAGCGGGTGTCGTACTCGTCCAGAGCGTTGACGATCTGCACGGCGGCCAGGGTATCCCCCGCAAAACCCACCAGAATATTCTTGTTGACCTTGCGCAGCTTGGGCAGGTCGTTGGTGATGATCTTGGGCTTGCCGTCCACGACCGGTTCTTCCACCATACGGCCGTCGCTGACCATGGCGCAGAAGGCTTCGCCGCATACTGCCAGGATCGCACTCATACTTTCAACCATCCTTTATCTGTTGTATTGCGGGTTCATTGTAGCATACCGCCCCGCAAATGAAAAGGGGGCGCCTTGGCGCCCCCGCCCTCCCCGTGCCGGGAAGGGTCTGTGTACGTTTTTCAGCCCTTGGTGATCTTGAGCAGATCGGCGCCCGGCTCCACATCGCCGGAAGCCACCAGATCCACGCTGGCAAAGTCATCGGTGTTGGTGATGACGGTGATGACCACGGCGGGATGGCCCGCAGCCTTGATCTTGTCCAGATCCATGGTCAGCAGCAGCTGGCCCTTCTTGATCTTGTCGCCCAGCTTGACCTTGGCGGAAAAGCCGTCGCCCTTCATCTCCACGGTATCCACGCCCACGTGGATCAGCACTTCCACGCCGCCGGCGCCCTGGATGCCCAGCGCGTGCAGGGTGTCGGGTGCCTGGGTGATCTCGCCGTCAATAGGGGCGTACACCTCGCCGACAGAAGGATCGATGCCGCAGCACTGGCCCAGAATGCCCTGAGCGAATACCTCGTCGGGAATGTCTTCCATCTTGACAACGGCGCCCTTGGCGTCCGCCGCGACCATGATCGGCCCGGCCGGAGCGGCGGGCTCTGCTTTCTTCTTGAACATGTCAAAAAATCCCATGATGGTCTCTCCTTCTTTGCTGGCCCGCGCGGCGGGCAAGTTTGATACCCTTATTGTACATGAAAACCCGGGTAAAATCAATGAGAAATCCGTTATTCCTCTGCAGCGATCTGCCGTTGTACAGCCCGGATGCCCTGCCAGGTGATCTCGGCCATCTGCTCCACCGATTCCGGTTTCTGCTTCTGCAGCCACAGACCAATGGCGCCGAAGCACCCCTGCACCGCAAAGGAGGTCAGGTAATGCTGGCGGGCGGTGCCGCCGTCCGGTGCCATGTACCCCAGGCACCGCTCCGAGATCACCGTCTGCAGCCGCTGCACAAAGGCGGGGTCCCCGTTGGGGCCCAGCAGAGCGGCACAGATGGCGTCGTTCTGGTCCAGGTACTCAAACAGGGCCAGCAGCGCTTTGGGGGTGGTATCGCTGTCCAGGCGGGGCAGCAGGGCGTCCATGAACAGGTTGAGCTGGTCCACCTGCTCCTGTTCCAGGCGGTCGAGCAGTTCATAGATGTCCCGATAATGGAAATAGAAGGTGCCCCGGCTGACGCGGGCCAGGCGGGTCAGTTCACGCACCGTGATATCCCGCACCGGTTTCTGCACCAGCAAAGACACCAGCGCATCGCACAAACGCCGGCGGGTGGCACGAACGCTGCGGTTGGCTTCGCCTTTGCTGTTCATTATAGATTCCGTCCTTTCCCGCGTTTTCAGCGCGGCTTCTTACTTCCATAGTAGTGGTGCGGGCGGGATTTGTCAAGGAAAAACGGGCACTTTGTTTAAAAAAAGATGTGCAGTATCTTCATTTTTGTGCATTGCAGACGGGTTTTCATTTCCGAACGGCAGTGTTATAATGCAAAAAAGTCCCTTATTCTGGAAAGGAAGCCGCCTCATGATTCTGGACCGTGACCGCGCCCGCCGTGCTTTTGCCGACTACACCCGGGCTTACGACCCCACCGACCCCAAGGTACGCCTGAAAATCGAGCACACCTACCGGGTGGCCGGCCTGTGTGAGCAGATCGCCCGCAGCCTTTCCCTGTCCGAAGCGGACACCGACCTGGCCTGGCTGGCCGGGCTGCTGCATGATGTGGGCCGGTTTGAGCAGCTGCGCCGGTACGGAACCTTTGAGGATGCCAAATCCATCGACCATGCTGCCTGCAGCGAGGAGGTACTCTTCCTGCAGGGGCATATCCGGGATTACCTGGACGACGCTTCCGCCGATGTCCCCCTGCGCACCGCCGTGCGCTGGCACAGCGCCTACCGCCTGCCCGAGGGCCTGGACCAGGCCACCCTGCGGCTGTGCAACATCCTGCGGGACGCGGACAAGATCGACATTCTGCGGGTGAACGTGGAGACACCGCTGGAGGACATCTACAACGTGACCACCGAAGCCCTGCGCACCGCCTCCGTGACCCCCGCCGTGCGGGAGGCTTTTTATGCCCACCACACGGTACTGCGGGCCCTGAAGCGCACCCCCGTGGACAATGTGGTGGGGCACGCCTCCCTGGTGTACGAGCTGGTCTATCCCGAAAGCCTGCGGGAGGTGAGCCGCCAGGGGTATCTGTGGCAGCTGCTGGACTTCCAGACCGAAAACCCGGACACCGCCCGGGATTTTGCCGCCCTGCGTGACCACCTGCACGCCTGGCTGGAGAAAGCCGTAAGCTGAGTCTTTTCCACACAAAACACCCCCGATGCAAGGCTGCATCGGGGGTGTTCGGCTTGTTAAGGGTGTATCAGAAGTTCTTGGACTTCAGTTCAAAGTAAGCCTGGGGATGGGCGCACACCGGGCACTTGACGGGGGCATGGGTGCCGATGTAGATGAAGCCGCAGTTCCGGCACTGCCAGACCTGCTCGGTCTCGCGGGCAAAGACCTTGCCGGCCTCGATGTTGGCGGCCAGGGCCTTGTAGCGCTCCTCGTGCTCCTTCTCGATGCCCGCCACCATGGAGAACAGGGCGGAGATTTCCTCAAAGCCTTCCTCCTTGGCTTCGGCGGCCATGCGGGGATACATGGAGGTGTGCTCCTCGTTTTCGCCCTGGGCGGCCATCTTCAGGCAGGTCAGCGTGTCGGGGATCTCGCCGTTTTCCATCAGGAGCTTGAACCAGATCTTGGCGTGCTCCTTCTCGTTGTTGGCGGTCTCGGTGAAGA
>CAUEKL010000072.1 GCA_959018215.1 uncultured Gemmiger sp. | reverse complement strand
GGTCGTTCCAGACCAGCACCGGCTCCGCCTGGGCCAGGGCCGGGTTGCACAGAACGTATTCGCCGTAAAAGGTCTTGCGGGCGCCGGTGTCCACCCGCTCGGCGGCGAAGGAATGCCACCACCAGTCGTAGCCTTTTCTGGCCAGGGGACCCCGCAGCATACAATAATCCCGGGTGATATCGCTCTTGTTCATGGCACAGGCTCCTTGTTCAAAACGGAATCATTCCCCCCGCCGCAGCCGCAAGATCTGGTATACCAGGGCAAAAAAGGCCGCAAAAGCGCCCCCCAGGCAGGGAAAGTAGAGGGCTTCGGGCAAAAGGGCCGTGGCGGGGTGGCTCATGACGCACAGCAGCACAAACAGGGCCAGCACCGCCCCGCTGAGAGCCAGGAAAAAGGGAACACGGCTCTCCCGGGGTTCCAGGTCGACCCGCCAGTCCCGGCGGCGTTCCAGCTGATGCAGCAGCAGGTCCTCATCCCGCAGCCCTTTTACCAGAATACAGGTTTTGGCAAACACCGGGCCGTCGCCCACCCGCACCCGGCAGCGCAGGGCATACGCCCGGGCGGTTTCCCGGATGCGCTCCACCTGCAGGACTTCATTGGCCCCGGCAGGCACAAAGGGGGCGGCGGTCAGCCTGCGCAGAAAAGCCTGGGTGTCCAGGGTACCGGCGGCGTAGCTGAGCGGACTTTCTCCCCGGTTCAGGTCGGTGGCGTTCAGCCAGAACAGGCGGTCGTCCTCGGTGAGCAGAAACACGGTGGCGTCCCGCAGGCTGCGCCGCCCGGCAGCCAACCCCAGCCAGACTCCCAGGGCGGCGACCCCGGCGCACAGCACAAGGGAGACCCCTTCCATGGGCCAGTCCAGCACCAGGCCCAGCACCGTGCCCCCGCCCGCCAGCAGCATCATGAGGGCTGCAATGCCCAAGATACTGCCCAGGGTCCGGGGAGCATACCGGCTTTTCCCGGCGGTGGAATCGGACATCCAGATCCGTTTCACTTTCATAGAAAGTCCCTGCCTTTCGGTGTTCGTCTGTCGGGAAAGGCTTGTGCAAAAGGATTACTTCAGCGCCGCCCCGTCGTGAAAGGCGTTGCCCGCCTTTTCGCCCAGTTTGCGATAGGCGTTGTGGATGGGGTCAAAGATGATGGGCTGCAGCTTGTCCGGGTCGATCTTGCCGGATTCGTCCAGCACCGAGTCGTCGGCGCTCACGTTGACGATCTCTCCCACCAGGCGGCAGGTGTCAGGGTCATAGCTGACCAGACGGCACTCCACCGCCATGGGCAGCTCGTCGATGAGGGGGGCGTCCACAAATTCCGACCTGGTGGTGTGCCAGCCGGTCCGGGCCAGCTTGTCGGGCACCGTATTGCCTGAAGCGATGCCCACATAGTCGCAGGGCACCAGCTGGGCGGCGGTGGCCATGCTTACCGTAAAGGCCTTGCGGGCCAGGATGTTGGCGGTGGTCTTGTGGTTGGCGCCCAGACAGATGGACAGCTGGGTATCGTCGCTGATGCCGCCCCAGGCCGCGTTCATGGCGTCGGGGGTGCCGTCCTCCCCGTAGGTGGCAATGATGAAAACCGGCTGGGGATAGGTCCAGGGTTTGGCTCCGAAATTCTTACGCATGGCAAAAACCTCCTTGTGTGGTGCTGCCGCCCGGGCGGCAAAGCGCGGGCGTTCTTTCTTCTATTGTACCACACCGGCGCAATGGGAGGCTTACATCCAGTAGACGGCCACCTCGGGGGTTTCAAAGACCGGATGCTTGTCCGGCGGCAGGCTGCCCGGCCACCGTTTGTCCCAGACCAGACAGTTCACCCCTTCCGCCCGGCAGAGCTCCTCCCGCACATCGGCGGGGGTGGCGGCATCAAACACCTGGTCGATGACCTCCCGGCGGTGCCCCACGGTTTCGGGCTGCACCCCCATGTTGCTCACGGCGTAGGTCCAGCCTTCCATATAGCACTGTACCCCGGAAAAGGCGGTATACAGGTTGGAGATCCCGTCCTGCCCGGCGGGGTCGGGGTCGGGCAGACCACTGGTGCGGTTGGTCATAAAGACGGTACCGGCGGGAGCGTTGTCCCGCAGCCACAGTCCGGCTTCCTCATCCCCGGCGGTGACGGCGTTGGGGGTGTACAGGCCGCCGTCCGGCAGCCGGGACAATACGGCGGCGCCCTTGCTGCCCAGCGCCACCACCATGCACAGGGTGGTGATGAGTCCCACCGCTCCGGCAGCCAGGGTGAACAGGGGCAGGTGCCGGGCCCGGCGCAGGGCGGGCAGCTGCTCGGCAGCCAGGATACTCATGCACAGCAGGGCAAACAGGGCAAAGTAGACCTGGCTGGAACTTTCGTGGCTGAACAGGTGGTAAGCCAGGAACCCGCCCACCGTTCCGGCATGGAGCAGCAGATGGGCGGCATCCAGCCGGGGCAGACGGCGCAAAGCTCCCGGCACGCTGCGTCCCCACAGGCAGAACTGGAAGGGACAGAAGAAAAAGGTGTCCGCCACCCCGATGAGCACCAGCCACACATACCCGGAGATGGGCAGATGGGTGCAGAGCCAGTCACACACCGGTTCCAGCCGGGCGTAGGTCAGGGTGTCCCGCATGGAAAAGATGGAAAACTGCATGCTGGTGTTGGCCCCGGCGGCGTAGAGAATCTTGTATACCAGGCCGAACAGACCGGCCAGCAAAAGCGGAAACAGCACGGCGGGCAGAATCCGGGGCTTGTGAAACAGCAGCACAAAGACCATGGCGGCCCCGCAGGCGCAGAGCGCCAGCACCGCTTCGGGGCCTTTGGCCACCGCAAACAGCACAAAGGAGATCAGGCACAGACCCCACAGCCGGACCCCGCCCCCGAACCGGGCCTGGGCCAGGCGGGCAAACAGCGCCAGAAAGATGCTGAAAAACACCACCGCCGAAGCCTGGGCGTTGATGTTGGAGGTCAGGTGGCGCAGCATGGTGTTGCCGAAGATGCTGTCCCCGGTGCGAAAGACCTTCCACAGGGAGGCACACTGAAAACAGAAAAGTACAAATGGGATACAAACGGCCTTTTTTGCCTCTTTGTATAAAGCCAGACCCAGCCAGTACAGGGCGGCAATCTCCCCGGCCAGCCAGACCGGCGGCAGGAAGAAGGCCAGCAGGTCATAACAGGAACAGCCGCTGACCAGGGACAGGGCGGCGGTGAGCAGTTCGGTGAGATAGTGGTAGGAAAACCGCACCCCCACGAACCGGATGTCCTGGGCGGGAAAGGCTTTGCAGAACGCCTCGGCGTTGCCCACGTTCCACAAAAGGTCCCGGTCCAGTGCGGCCGCCCCGGCGGCCAGGGGGTGGGGGTTCACGGCGCTGAAGCTCAGGGCCGAAAAGGCGCACAGCACCGCCCACAGAAGCAGCAGCGGCCGGTGCCGGGCAAACAGGGCCAGCACCCGGTCCCGCGCGTCCCGGGCAGTGCGGCATACCCCTGCCCGGCCGCCCCGGGCCCAGAGCAGCCCGCACAGCAGGGCCAGCGGGCCCAGGCGCAGAATCAGGGGCTGGTGCAGGAGCATCGACCCCAGATAACAGCCCAGCAGCAGGGTACAGCCGCAGAGCAGGGCGCACAGAGGGCGCAGTCCCGCCTCGTCGGGCACCAGTTGATGGGCCAGCAGCCAGCCCGGCAGAACCAGGTAGACCAGCAGGCACAGGTACAGCCACAATGCGGCAAGTAGATCGGCACCGCACAGGACGTACACACCTGTGCAGAATCCCAGGCAGAGCAGGATGACTGCCCAGGGCAAGGCGGTCAGGACCCGGGCCGGGGGACGGCGCACGGAAACAGCAGCAGGGGACATGGGTTCAACACACTCCTTTTCTGCTATCATACAACAAAAACCTTTCCGTGTGGTAACAAAACGAATATTTTTGTCAAAAAAAGGCCCCCGCGGGCCGTACGGCCTGCGGGGGCGCAGCAAAGCAAAAGGGAAGTGAAGGGAAAGTTACAGCATGCCGTCCTTGAGAACGTGGTGGTCACGGAGAAGCTTTTCCACCACCGTGCCCTGCACGGCTTTCAGCAGCGGCTTTTTCAGCAGGTTCAGGGGGCCGGGCAGCTCCATCTCCAGGGGAGACTTGCCGTCCATCAGACGGACGGAGCTTTCCAGCAGTTCCCGCACGTCGTACACGCTGCCCCACACTTCGGGCACGCCCCGGTCCACGCCCAACAGGCCGTAGACCGCTTCCATGGCAGTGCGCACCGAATACTCGGTGGTGAAAACGGTGTCCCGGGGCGTTTCGGCAAACTGACCCAGGAAGGCAAAGTTCACACAGCCGTCGGGGATGACGTCGGGGCGGTCCCCCTTGGCCCGTGGCATGAAGAAGGCGGTGATATAGGGCATCATGGTGGGCACGCAGACGGCGCTGTGCTCCGCCAGTTCGGGAATGTCCGCCTCCGGCACACCCAGATGGTAGAGCCATTCCTCGGTGATCTCCCGGCCGGTGCACTCCTTCATGGGCTTCTTCACGTAGTCGCCGGGTACATCGGTGAACAGACCGTACACCCAGATGCAGACCTTTTCGGGGTCCTGCTCCTTGAACTGACCCTGCCGGTTGATGGTCCAGCTGAGCAGCCAGGCAGAGTCCTTGCAGCTGACGATGCCGCCGGTGACCACCCTGCCGCTGCGGGGGTCCCGCTGGCAGATGTTGGTGATATAGGGCAGGATCTTGCCGTCCAGGGTGGTGATGGTGGCGGACTCCCAGTTGGTCTTGGACACATCGGAGCAGAACTTCTCCGGATGGCCGAAGGACGGGTCCTGTTTAGCGATGTTCTTCCACAGGTTCCAGCAGCCGCTGGTGCGCACCTCGGCATCCCCGTTGGGGGCGTGGTCCTGGTCGCCGTAGATGGTGCCCTCGGTGCAGCTGCCGTTGGTCACAAAGACCAGGTCGTTCTCGGTGAGGACGATGCCCTTCTCCGCCCCGTTGACCTTGCACTCGATGGCGGTGGCTACCTTGCGGCCGTCGTGGATGTCAAAGAGGACGTTGGTGACCTCGGTGCCGAACTGGAAATCCACCCCGGCATCCTCCAGGTATTTTTGCATGGGCAGGATCAGGGATTCATACTGGTTGTAGCGGGTGAACTTCAGGGCGCTGAAATCCGGCAGCCCCGCAATGTGGTGGATGAACCGCTGGAAATAGAGCTTCATCTCCAGGGCGCTGTGCCAGTTTTCAAAGGCGAACATGGTGCGCCAGTACAGCCAGAAGGTGGAGTTGAACACCTCGTCGTCAAAGACATCCTCGATGGTCTTGTCGTACAGGTCCTCGTCGGGGGTCATGAAGAGCTTGACGATCTCCATGCAGGCTTTCTGGCTCAGGTCAAACCGGCCGTCGGTGTGGGCGTCCTTGCCCCGGCGCTCGGTGGCCCGGCAGAGGGAGTAGTTGGGGTCGTGTTTGTTCAGCCAGTAGAATTCGTCCAGCACCGAAGCCCCCGGCGTTTCCAGGGAAGGAATGCTGCGGAACAGGTCCCACAGGCATTCAAAGTGGTTTTCCATCTCCCGGCCGCCCCGCATGATGTAGCCGCGGGTGGGGTCGTGGATGCCGTCGCAGGCGCCGCCCGCCACGTCCATGGCTTCCAGAATGTGGATGTGGGAGCCGGGCATCTGGCCGTCCCGCACCAGGAAGCAGGCCGCCGCCAGGGACGCCAGGCCGCTGCCCACCAGGTAGGCGTGCTTGTCCTCCACCCCGGCGGGCTTTTCCGGCCGGGCAAAGGCTTCATAGTTGCCGCTGGAATAGTAGATGCCCTTGCTGTTCTTCTGGTGCATGCCCAGCTCGGTGTTGCGGTAGTCAGAAACCGGGGCCGCCGCCTTTTTGGATGCCGTGTGCTTGCGGGCCAGGGCCACCGCCGCCCCGGCACCTGCCAGACCGGCCGCTGCTGCCGTCAGTTTTACAAAGTTGTTTGCCATAGTCAAAACCGCCTTTCAAAAATACGCAACCGCAGATGCGGTGTTTGGTTCAGGGTGTGGCTATAGCTTACCCCCAAACCCGGCGGCATACCATTGACAAAATAAGCCCGGTGATCAGTTTTTCATCACCGGGCGGGTTTTGTATAAAAAAGGTTCAGCGGGCGGCGGCAAAATTGCGGATGGAATTGTCGATGTTTCCCTGCATAGTCAGCCCCATGCAGGCGGCGATCTTGTGGTAGTCGTCATTCATGCCCTGCTTGATCCAGTCCAGCATGATGCCCACAAAGCTGTACTTGTAAAAATCGGCGATGAAGGTCTTGTCCGCTTCGGTGATGGCAACGCCCCGGCTTTTTTCGTCCACCACACCCCGGATCAGCCCGTAGGTCAGCTTGTACAGGAACCGCTCCATCTGTTCCCGGCTGATGCAGCGGCAGGCGTTGAGCACAAAAGGCTTGTTTTCCAGCACCGCCTCAAAGACCTGCAGCAGTCCCTCCTGCCAGGTATCGCAGGTCTTTTTGCCCTGCAGCGCCCGGGCGGCGTCCTCCACGCAGACCCATTCGATGAGGTCGTAGATATCCTTGAAATGGTAGTAGAAGGCCATGCGGCTGATGCCGCAGTCGTCGGTGATGTCGCGTATGGTGATCTTGGCCAGGGGCTTTTTGAGCATCATCCGTTTCAGGGATGCTTCCAGCGCCTGTTTGGTGGTGTTTGCCATGGGATGCCTCCTGGGTTCTGGATGAGATCGGATACCGCAGTATACCGCATAAATATGACAAATCCGTGGCCAAACCGAAAAAACGCCCGGGGCACAGGCTCCGGGCGGCTTTGCTTATGGGGTTACAGACTTTTCTGCACGTCGGCACACAGCCGGGTCAGGTCGTCGGCATCGGGATGGGCCAGGGCCTGGTCGAAGTTGTCCAGCATGGCCTGGCGGCGGGGGCTTTCGGGCATGGATTCGTAGCGGGTCCGGACGGCCTGGGGCATTTTGCCCTGGCACATGTACCGCCCGGCCACCTGTACCCAGGCGGGCAGGTTGGCGGCCGCGGCGTTCAGGATCTTGTCAAAATAGATGGGAGAGCCGCCGAATCCGGCGGTGCCGAAGAGATAGACCTCCTTGCCGGCGGGCACGCTCTGCAAAAAGGCGGCCACGGCCTCGTCACAGGTGCCTTTGTCGGTCCAGAAGCCCACATACACCCGGTCGGCGGCCAGGGCCTCGGGGGCGGGGGCGCCGAAATAGAGGCAGTCTTCGGCGGGCAGGGCGTTGTGCAGGGCGTCGGCCAGCTGGCGGGTGTTGCCGGTGCGGCTGCTGTAAACGATGGCGTATTTCATCATCAGGACTTCCTTTCTTCCTTGTGTTCGTAGATGCAGTGGACGCCGCGGTGGGCCATCATGCCGCCCAGGCACTCCCGGTTGCAGCGCACGCAGCGGTGGATGGTCCCGGCCTGCCCGGCGGCCACCTTGTTGGGCCAGTCGGGGTCGGCGATGAGCTGGCGGCTCATGGCCACGCAGTCCACCCGTCCGGCGGCCAGCTGGGCTTCCACGAAATCCGGGTCGGTGAGGCCGCCCACCCCGCACACCGGGCATCGGGTCAGGGCGCGGACCTCATCGCAGAATTTCAGGAAACAGCCTTCCTCATGGAATTCCGGGTGGTTGGCCGGGGGAATGGTGTCGCTGAGGTTGCAGTGGTCGGCCAGGGTCACGTGGAAGCTGGTCACCCCCGCCTGTTCCAGCAGGGGCACAAAGACGGGCAGCTCCTCCTCCACCACCCCCGCCCGGCCGTAGGTAGGGTGGGTCTGGCGCACGGCCAGCTTGTAGTCGATGGGCATTTCCGGCAGACGGCTGCGCACCGCCCGCACCGCCTCCACCGCGAACCGGGCCCGGTTTTCGGCACTGCCGCCGTACTCGTCGGTGCGGTGGTTGAAGAGGGCGGAGCTGAAACTGCCGCACATCCGGTCCCCGTGGACCTGGATCATGTCGAACCCGGCCTTCTGGGCCAGGACCGCCGCCTCCCCGAAGGCCTCAGTGATCTTGCGGATCTTCTTGCGGGACATGTTGGTCACCAGCGGCCCGGCGCTGTCGTTGAGCCTGGCCCGCAGCTCATCCGCCGTGATCTTCTTGCACAGAAACCCGGGCAGGGATTTCACCAGCGCCTTGAAGTCGGAGTCCGACTGGTGCAGCTGGGCACAGAGCAGACAGCCCTCGGCGTGGACCAGCTCCGCCGCCTGCCGGTACAGCGCAAATCCCTTCTTGCTGTACAGGGAGGGCCCGAACCCGTGGGGCAGCACCGGCACATCCCCCAGGATGATCATGGCGCAGCCGCCTTTGGCAATCCGCTGCAGCCGGGCCAGCCATTCCCCGGTGGGCACCCCCATGGAGGTGGGGGCAAAGAGGATGCGGTTTTTCAGCTGAATCCCGCCGTAATTCACGGGGGAGGTTATCGTCTGGTACATAGTTTGGAATTCGCCTTCTTTTCCTTAACTTTTTTCAGGAGCAGCAGCAGCTGGGTCTGTTCCGCGGGGGAAAGCTCCTCCAGCGCCTGCTTGTCCCAGTCAAAAAAGACCTCGTGGCACACATCGAAGGCATTCTCTCCCTTGACGCTCAGCCGCAGCCGGTAGGCCCGGCCTTCCTTCTCCCGGGTCAGGAAGCCGTCCTCCGCCAGTTTCAGGGTGCTGCGCTGGCCGTATCCCCAGTCCAGGCCCAGGGCCTGGGTCAGTTCCGACTGGGTGCATCCCGGGTGCCGCCCCACATACAGCAGCAGGAACATCAGCCCGTGGCTGAGCCCCAGTTCCTGCAGCCGGCGGGAGGTGTAGGCCGCGAAATCCCGGTATAAAATGGTGGAATAGTAGGACAGTGTTTCCGTCATGGCAAGGACCTCTCTTTCTTGACTTGGTCAAGTATAGCCTTGATACTTGATGAAGTCAAGTAAAAACCGGGAAGTTTTCAAAAGGTTCACAATTGCCAGTGTACAGACAAAAAAGACCGCAGCCCTTTTCAAAAGGACTGCGGTCCTGCAAAGGATACGCTCAATCCAGTACCCGGGCGGCAAACCGGCGCATGGGGCGGTTGACCTGCCGGGCCACCAGACCCACACAGAAGGCGGCGGCCACGGTGCCTTCCCGCACGCCGTACAGCCCGCCCAGGAACAGCAGGGACAGCACGCTGGCAATGACCACCAGGGTCACGTCAAAGCCGATCTTGGCATTGCCGAAGGGCACGGGAAACACCTTGCACACGGCCAGGACCATGCCCTCGCCGGCCAGGGTGACCACGTTGGCGGTGACCTCAAAGCTTACCCCCACACCCACCAGCAGAATGCCGATGATGCACAGCCCCCACCGGGCGGGATAGGCGCTGACGGTGATGCCCTGCAGCGCCCAGACGCTGAAATCGGTCAGGCTGCCGAAGATCAACGCCACCGGCAGCTGGGCCAGCTGAAAGGGGTCGTACCGGCGGCGCAGCAGCAGGATCTGGAGGAGGATCAGGGTCACATGCATGGCGATGGTGGCGGTGCCCACCGTGAGGGGCACGGGCAAAGGCAGCAGGCTGAGCACATAGGGCAGGCTGGAAATGGGGGAGGTGCCCAGCCCGGCTTTGATGGAAAAGGCCACGCCGAAGGCCATGATCACCAGGCCCACCACCAGCAGGGCCCAGCGGCGCACCAGATGTTTTTGTTTGGTTTGCATCAAAAAGACTTCCTTTCCGGTTCAGCGACGGCATCGTATACCCGCTGCAGCAGCCGCTGCAGCTGGAGGTTTTCTTCGGGGGTCAGGGCCGCGGCGGCCCGGGCGTCCGCTTGCTGAAAGATCTGCTGTACCTGCAAAGCGGTCTGCCGCCCCTTCTCGGTGAGGGAAACGTACAGCGCCCGGCGGTTGCCGTCCTTCTGTACCCGGCGCACCAGCCCGTCCCGTTCCATGCGCAGCAGAATGCTGCCCACCGTGGCCTGTTCGATCTCGCAGTAGCGGGCGATGGTTTTCTGGTTGCATTCCCCGCACTCGGTCAGGCATTCCAGCACCTTGGGCTGCCCGGGGGACAGGCCCAGGGCGGCGGCTTCGGCCATGATGCGGCGGTTGAGCTGGGCGTTGGCCTTCATGAGCAGATAATGAAGCGGTTCCATCGTGTCTCCTTAAATACTAAGTATACTTATAATAACAAGCCTTATTATACAGCGGAGGCGGGGAATGTCAAGGGCGTAAAACTTTTGCGCGGGTCTGTTTTTGGCGGAGGGAGTGTGGTATAATCAATCTAATACCAAAAAATCGGACAGGACAAAACAGGAAAGGAGGGCGCATATGCCCAACAGGGAAGGCGGCTACGGCGGCTACAAACAGGACCCCCGCAGCCGGACCGGCCGCAAGGTCCATTCCCCCGGTACGGGCGGGGTGCGCCGTATCGGTCCGCAGACCCGGCAGGACTATTACCGTCCGCCGTACAGCCCCCGCTCCGGCGGGCAGGATGTGCGCCCGGCCCAGTATGACCCCAGCGGCCTGGAAGAAGATTGGGTCCGCGCAGAGGACTACAC